>JAHZHS010000122.1:3568-6384 GCA_019420135.1 Oscillospiraceae bacterium
CCTGGGCAAGCTGATCATGAAATTGCAGCAGCCCACCGAAGGACAGATTCTCTTTGACGGGACCGACATTGTTCCCCTGACCGGAAAGGAATTCCGCAGTCATCGCTACCAGATCCAGATGATCTTTCAGGACCCTTACGCCACGCTGGATCCACGCATGAGCATTGCACAGCTCATCGCCGAGCCGCTGGAAGTCTCCCACATTGTGGAAGGCCATCATGCCATTGACAAGCGCGTGGACGAGCTGATGGAACTGGTCGGTCTGGCTCCCCGGCTGAAAAACAGCTACCCCCACGAACTGGACGGCGGCCGCCGGCAGCGCATCGGCATTGCCCGCGCTCTGGCTGTCCGGCCGCAATTCATCGTCTGTGATGAACCGGTCTCGGCTTTGGATGTCTCCATTCAAGCTCAGGTTTTGAATCTTCTGCAGGACCTGCAGGAGCAGATGGGGCTGACCTATATGTTCATCACCCACGATATGTCGGTAGTCAAACATATTTCGGATGAGATCGCCGTCATGTACCTGGGTCAGGTCGTGGAGAAATGTTCCGCCGCAGAACTGTTTGCCAACACCCTGCATCCCTACTCCCAGGCTCTGCTGTCCGCCATTCCCATTCCCAGCATTCATGTCAAGCGCAATAAAATTCTTTTGAAAGGCGAGCTTTCCTCTCCCATCAACCCCAAGCCCTGCTGCCGGTTCGCTGTTCGCTGCCCCTATGCCACAGATGAATGTTTTGCTTCTGAACCGGAGTTCCGCGAAGTTTCCAAAGGCCATTATGTTGCCTGCCACAAGGTCGGGCAGCAAAGCGCAAAATAAAAGGAGGATCCAAACATGAAAACCAACCTGAAACGAATCATGACCGGCGCCCTTGCTGCCGCCATGGCATTTTCGCTGGCCGCCTGCGGGCAGGATTCGTCCAGCACGGATGTCGCATCCGACAGCAGCAGCTCCTCGTCCATGCTGACCACACCGGATACCGCCTCCACAACCAACGCCACGGCCAGTGATGAGGAACTGACGGTCGCGTTGATGGGCGAACCCAGCACGCTGTTTGCTTTGGGCGGAACGCTGGTCGAAAGCGGTCTGGTCATCGAAAACGCCATGGGCGGCCGCCTGCTGGAGTTCGACGCTTCCACGGGCGAGATCAGTCCCAGTCTGGCCGACACCTATGAACTGGTGGATGATACCCATGCACGGTTCCATTTGCGCGACGGCGCATGCTATTCTGACGGAACCCCCGTCACTGCGGAGGATGTGCTGTATTCCTTCAATGTTGCGAAGGAGAACGCCGTGTCCTTCACCAGCTACTTCGACATGTCCAACAGTTCCGCTGAGGATGACCAGACTGTCATCATCGCCTTTACCGAGTACGTTCCGGGCTGGGAACAGCTGTTCGCCAACCCCGCAGCCACCATTACCAGCGAAGCCAATGTCAATGCCGTAGGCGGTGTTGACAACGCCGGCCACAATCCCCCCATCGGCTGCGGACGCTATGTGTTCAAGGAATGGTCCAGCGGCCAGTACATCCTCATCGAGCGCAATGAGAACTACTGGGATGACAGCTACACCGGTTATTACAAAACCATCCGTTTCACCTTCATTCCCGACGCCGCTTCCCGCGTGCTGGCCCTGCAAAGCGGCGACGTCGATGTGGCACAGCGCATTTCCATGAGCGACTACATGGCCTTGCAGAACAATCCCGACGCCAAGGGTCTGCCCTTTGCCACCGACCGTGTCTTTAATCTCATGTTCAATGTTCAGTCCGATGTTTTCTCCAACGAGCTGCTGAGAGAAGCCGTCGCCTACGCTCTGGATCCCCAGGCGGTCAACGCCCTGCAGAATATGGGCCAGGGCCAGGTCGTACAGGGATGGCTGACCGAAACCCATCCTTACTACAAAGAGTACTACGAGGGCGGACATGTTCCGTATGATCCCGAAAAGGCCAAGGAACTGATGGCTCAGGCAGGCTTCCCCAATGGATTTGACTGCACCCTGGTCACTCAGGCTTCCACCCAGCAGATCGCTACCGTCATTCAGGAAAGCCTGCGCCAGGTGGGCATCAATATGGAAATCCAGACTCTGGAACAGAGCACCTACGTGGCCAACATGCGCGCCGGAGAGTATGACTGCTATGTAGGCGCCACTACCGCCGGTACGCTCAGCCCCGACAACTTCAACCAGCTGGATCCCGCCAAGATCGGTGTCACGGTGGGCGGCTATCGTGATGATCGCCCCGAAGTCTCCGACATGATCGCCCTGGCCTCCTCCCCCGATGAAGCTACCGCGCAGGAAGGCTGGGATCAGCTGATCGACCTGGTGTTCGGCCAGTACTACTGTGTCGGTCTGTGCAATGCCATTGACTGCTACGGTCTTGCCGGAAATCTGGAAGGTCTGAAACTGGGCAAGCTGAACTATATGGACGTCTCGTATGTTCACCCGGTTGCCTGACAAAGTGCCGATCCATCTTCCCTGATCGGATTCCATCCAACCGTTACCACGTGGCAGGAAAGCAGTGAAAAGCCAGGGCTTTCCTGCCACATTTTTCATTCTGCTGCCATAAGGAGGTACTTCATGGTTGACTTGAGAGCCAAGCCTTTTTCCCTGTCGGAGGAGCAAATCCAATGGGTCGAAAAGACCCTGGCCGATATGACGCTGGAAGAAAAAATCGGCCAGCTGTTCATTGTACTGAACTTCCAGCGCGATGAGTCCCATATCCGTCAGCTCTGTGAAAAATATCATATCGGCGGCGTGCGCTGGCAGGGCGGTACGCCGGAGGAAGTATATGTGCAGAACCAAATGTTTCAGCAATTCAGCA
>JAHZHS010000123.1:0-4090 GCA_019420135.1 Oscillospiraceae bacterium
AGGTAGTTGCCCTGAACCTCGGCACAGCGGATCTGATAGACCGGGATCCGCACCATCTCGCCGGACAGTTCCAGCGTGAGGCTGTGTTCGTTTTTGCGCAGCTTTTCGGTGGCCCGGTCCAATACGACAAACAGTTTGGCCTCATCCACCGGCTTCATCAGGTAGTGGAGGGCTTCCACCTCGTACCCGTCGGCAATGTAGTCGGAGTACCCGGTGATGAAAACGATCTGCACCGCGTCATTGTCCTTTCGCAGAGTCCGCGCCATGGTGACGCCGTCCATTTGTCCCATCTCCACATCCAGAAGAAGAATCTGCACCGATTTGTCCTCGGCATAGTGAAAGAGAAAGCTCTCGGCAGAGGGATAGAGCGACACCCGGGCGATGTGGTCCCGGTCGGCCGCCCAGTGGCGAACCAGGCCGGCCAGATAGTCCCGGTCAGTAGCTGCGTCGTCACAGATGGCAATGTTCAGGTTCATACAAGTCTCCCTTGAAAGGAAATCCATAGATTGAAATGCGAGGATGATTATACTCTCATTTTCAAAGGCAGTTCAAGAGGCGCTGATGCCGGACCCACTGGTGGGCGCTGCCCCTGACCGTACAGAAGTACGTACCATTATACCATCGGGAATCTTTTTGGGGCAAGGCAGATGACGGAAGGGAGGGAAAAGCTGCAATCGCGGCGGAAAACGTTTTTCCCGGGAAAAGCCGACAGCCCAAATCCGGGAAGGCAAGTCGGCCCGGAGCGTTCCCGTACAAGGGCAAACCACAGAAAACACCGCATTGCCATACGCCCGGCGGTCCGATATAATAGAAGAAAATCATCACGGGGAAAGGAGGAACGGTATGCTTCGGATTGCGGTTGTGGAGGACGATCCCGAGGATCAGGCACATCTGCAGGAAATGATCCGGCGCTTTGCCAAAGCCAGCGGAGAAGAATGCACGGTGATGGTGTTCGGGGGCGGCATGGAGTTTTTGCAGGACTACCACCCCGACTATGACCTGGTCCTGATGGATGTGGAGATGCCGGGCATGAACGGGCTGGAAACGGCAAAGGAACTGCGGGCCCTGGACAACTCGGTCATTCTGATTTTCATCACCAATATGGCCCAGTACGCCATCCACGGGTATGAGGTGGACGCGCTGGACTACGTGCTCAAGCCGGTGGGCTACTATTCCTTTGAACTCAAGATGAAAAAGGTTCGCCGGATCCTGTGCGAGCGGGAGGGCAACAGCCTGGTCCTGATGACAAAGGGGGAACTACGCCGCATTTCCATCCGTTCCATTCTCTATGTGGAGATCCGGGACCATAACCTTTGTTATCATACCGATGACGGCGATTTCAGCATGACCGGCAGTATGAAAAAACTGGAACAGGAACTTTCGTCCCATTCCTTTGCCCGGTGCAACAACTGTTACCTGGTCAACCTTATGCATGTCCGGTCGGTCACGCAGGAGGAAGTGTGGGTGGAGGATATGCCCCTCAAGATCAGCCGTCCGCGGAGAAAAAGTTTTATGGAGGCGTTGTCTGCCTATTACGGAGGTGGGGGACGATGAGCGGGATCCTTTCGGCGTTGAGTACATCCAACTATATTCTGGAGATGCTGGCGGCCTGCCTTCTGTTTGCCTTGCCGCTGAAAAAGAGAAGCAGACCCTGGCTGAGATTTATGGGAGGCGCCCTCATCAGTCTGGCGGTCAGCATGGGAGTGGGGGAACTGACCCCGCCAGGCGTGCTGGAGGCGGCCATGGTCTATCTGATTCAGCTGGTCGTTGTCGTTCTGCCCATCTGGATGAGCTGCGACGTCTCGCTGGAGGATGCAGTCTACGGCACCATCTGTGCCTATGCGGTACAGCATTTTTCTTCTTCGCTGTACATTCTGTTCTGTGTGGGGCTTGCCAAAATGGAGGATATCTGGAGTCTGCTTTCCCTGCAGACGCTGCCGTACTATCTGCTGGCCTATGTAGTGCCCTACGTTGCCATGTACCGGCTGTTTGCCAGGCCTCTGGGGCGCAGCGGTCGGTATGAGGCCAGTCTTTTCCGGGCGGGCGGTGTTACGGTCCTGGTGCTGCCTTTCGCTTTGTATCTGAGCCTGGCCGCCAAGCTTTTGGGGGAGGGCGGCGTCAATTTCCTGCTGTGTCAGGTGTATGCCATGCTTTGCTGTATCTATGTTTTGTGGGTGCAGGTCAGCCAGCAGAAGGAAGTGCAGCTTCAGACCGAGATGCAGGTCGAGAAGGCACTCTGGGAGAAGGAAAAGGAACAGTACCATGTCTCCCGGGACACCATTGATATGATCAACCGCAAATGCCACGACCTCAAACATCAGATGGCCGCCTTGCGCCACTGCAGCGACAGCCAGCGGGAGGAGTCCCTGCAGGAGATGGAGCAGGCGGCGCTCATCTACGACGCCGCCGTGCAGACGGGCAATGAAGTCCTGGACACCGTCCTCACCGAGAAAAGCCTGCTGTGTGAGCAGCGCAAGATCCAGTGGACCTGCATGGCGGACGGCAGGGGTCTGACCGGGATGCACCCCGTTGACCTTATTGCCGTGGGCGGGAATGCGCTGGACAATGCCATCGAGTATGTGCAGAAGCTGCCCGACCCCACCAAGCGGGTGGTGAGCGTCAACCTGTTCCGTCGGGACGATCTGTCCGTTTTGCAGATCGAGAATTACTGTGAGGACCCCCCGGAATTCCGCGACGGTCTGCCGGTGACCACAAAGCCCGATCATACCGTCCATGGCTTCGGCATGAAGAGCATCCGTCAGACGGCGGAAAAGTACGGCGGCTCCCTGTCCGTCCGGGTGGAGGATCATGTGTTCATTCTGTGCATCGTCATCCCGTCGCAGAATGAATCGGGACAGCGGGCACGTACCACCGGTGCTTCCGAATAACAGATTGCCCATTCCTTTGGCGCAGAGAAAGCAATTGCCTGCTTTCCCTGCGCTTTTTTGCGTTTGCCGGTACAAAAATGCCCCGGCACTGGGACCGGCCTGCCCGTTGCAAAACAAACGGAAGCGATAGAGATGCCTGCCAACAGGGTACGGGTCCAAAACGACAGGATACGGAATCTTGCTCCAAATTCTGGGTAACCGTGATAGAATTTGTTCACGCTCAAGGGAAAATACAGACAAAACGACCGAAAAAGGACGGCAGAGATCCACGGACGGTCGGAAGCTGCGATTTTCCCGTTCCCTGATAAGAAGAAGGAGGAAGAAGAATGGCTCTTGATATGCTCCGCATGGAGGACATCATCAATTATGGTTCCAAATGCCTGCCCTACCTGATCCCGTTTTTGATCCTGCTGGTAGCGGCCATCGTACTGGTTTTTGTGACCAAGGAAAAGACAGAAGCAAAACGGAAACTGATCCGCAGCGAATCGGTGATCGCTGTTATCCTGGCTCTGGCCCTGGGGGTCACCGGCATCTGCATGGGCCCCATGTATTCATCGCTGAGCCTTGTCATGCAGCCTGCTGCCGTGGTGAGTGAGGAGACCACCGCTGCCGGCAGGCAGCTGAGCAGCGACATCGGCGACGAGGGTGTGGTGCTGCTCAAAAACACGGACGGCGCCCTGCCCCTGACCGAGAAAAAGCTCAACGTCTTTGGCTGGGCCTCCACCAATCCCTGCTACGGCGGTACCGGCTCCGGCGGTGTGGACAGTTCCACGGCCATTTCTCTGCTGGCCGGACTCCAGAATGCCGGATTTGAACTCAACGATGAGCTGAGTCAGTTCTACACCGATTACAACACCGTGCGCGAGACAGGCAGCCTGGACGGCAACACCAACTGGACGCTGCCGGAGCCCTCGGTGGACAGCTACACCGACGAGATGATGGCCAACGCCAAGGCGTTCTCCGACACAGCGCTGATCGTCATTGCCCGCATCGGCGGCGAGGGCGACGACCTGCCCACCGATATGAGCAAGGTCAAATACATCACCGACGAACCCGGCATGGCCCACGAGGGCGACTTTACAGCAGGCCAGACCTACCTGGAGCTCAGCAAGACCGAGCGGGATATGGTGGACCTGGTGACCTCCAACTTTGAAAACGTCATCGTTCTCTACAACGGCGCCAATGCCCTTGAGCTGGGCGGG
>JAHZHS010000123.1:4100-4528 GCA_019420135.1 Oscillospiraceae bacterium
CGACAACAGCCGCGGCGTCGTCACGGTGGCGGGCCCCGGCCAGGACGGCTTCGGCTCCCTGGGACGTGTGCTCAGCGGTGAGGTCAACCCCTCCGGCCGTCTGGCGGACACCTACGTCTATGACCTGACCCAGACCTATAACTTCAACAATATCGGCAGCTTCCTCTATGACAACACCCAGGAGTTTGCCGACAAGGATACCGACCTCTATCAGCTGGTTTCCTTTGTCAATTACACCGAGGGCATCTATGTGGGCTACAAGTTCTACGAGACCGCCGCGGTGGAAGGCATTATCGATTACGATGCCACCGTGCAGTATCCTTTCGGCTACGGCCTTTCCTATACCACGTTCACCCAGCAGATGATCGATCTGCACACGGAGGCGGACGGCAGCATTTCATTTGATGTCACCGTCACCACACCCGCCG
>JAHZHS010000123.1:4599-6378 GCA_019420135.1 Oscillospiraceae bacterium
CATTGAGAAGGCCGAGGTCAATCTGCTGGACTTCGGCAAGACCAGCCTGCTGGAGCCTGGTGCCAGCGAGACCCTGACCTTCACCTTCAACGAGGAGGATATGGCCTCCTACGACGATATCACTAACCGTGCCTATGTGCTGGAAGCCGGTACCTACAACATCAGCATCCGCAGCGATTCCCATACCGTCCTGGATTCCCGGGAGTATGTCAAGGATGCCACTGTGGTCTACGGTCAGGACAATCCCCGCTCCACCGATCAGGTGGCGGCCACCAACGCCTTTGACCACGTCCGCGGCAATGTGACCTATCTCAGCCGCGCCGACCACTTTGCCAACTATGCCCAGGCCACCGCAGCTCCTGCAACCTACAGCATGCCGGACGACATCAAGGCAGTGTTCCTCAATAACGACACCTACAACCCGGAGGACTACAACAATCCCGACGACGTCATGCCCACTACCGGCGCATCCAACGGCGTCATGCTGGCGGACCTGACCGGCAAGGATTATGACGATCCCCTCTGGAACGATCTTCTGGACGAGCTGACGGTGGAGGAGATGGGCACCCTCATTGCCAAAGCGGGCTTTTCCACCATTGAGATCCCCTCCATCGGCAAGATTGCCACCAACGAGATCGACGGCCCCTCCGGCCTGCACTCCTTCTTCAATCCCAACATGAAGGGCTATTCCTACCCGGCACCCACCACGCTGGCCTGCACCTGGAACAAGGAGCTGGCACACCGTCTGGGCGAGATGATCGGCACCGAGGCCGCCGAGGTGGGGGTCAACGGCTGGTACGGCCCGGCCATGAACATCCATCGCTCCGCTTTCTCCGGACGTAACTTCGAGTATTATTCCGAGGACGCCGTGCTCAGCGGCGAGATGGCGGCCCAGTCTGTGGCTGCTGCCCAGGAAAAGGGCGTCTACTGCTTCCTCAAGCACTTTGCCCTCAACGATCAGGAGCTGAACCGGAACAACCAGCTCTGCGTCTGGGCCAACGAGCAGGCCATCCGGGAGATCTACCTCAAAGCCTTTGAACTTCCCGTCAAGGAAGGCCATGCCACGGCTGCCATGGCTGCCTTCAACTACATCGGCTATGAATGGGCCGGCGCTTCCTCTGCTCTGATGCAGACCGTTCTGCAGGACGAGTGGGGCTTCCACGGTATGGTCCTCACCGATGCCGCTCTGGACGGCTACAACTACATCAACGGCGACCAGGCCATCCGAAACGGCACCAACGCCATTCTCAACCCCGATCTGGTGGAGGAAACCTCGGTCCATGACCAGACCAGCGCCACTTCCGTCATCGCCATGCGGGAGAGTGCCCACAGCATTCTCTACGCTGTGGCCAACAGCAACGCCTACATGGATGTGGATGACGGCAGCAACGGCATCAGCTGGGAGACTGTCTTTTATATCTGCCTGGCAGCAGTGATTGTGGTACTGGCAGCCTGTGAGGTCGTGACCATCCGCCGCTACCGCCGCCGCATCAAGGCGTGAGCGCTGACAAAAGCTTCTGAACCCTGGTAACAGGTCAGACCCGGCGGCAGCCGGTACCAAAAAATCAGCCGGTCTTTCGACCGGCTGATTTTTTATGTTATGCAAAAGTGCAGGAAAACTTTTATTCGCTCTGCCCCAGCACGATGGTCTGTACCGCTTCCACCAGATCCATGGCGTCGGCACGGCTGACCAGGCAGACGCTCTCGCCGTCCACCGAGACAAGGCAGAGCTCGCCGTCATAGCGGGCGATCTGACTGTCCGCGGGGGGGGAGCGCTCG
>JAHZHS010000124.1:0-2212 GCA_019420135.1 Oscillospiraceae bacterium
GCGGTCCAGGCTGAGTATGTGGCCGAGATCAAGCTGCGCCATCTGAACCGGGAATACATCCTCAAGCGCACCGAGGAAATCTCCGAGCTGGAAAAGGATATCGCAGACTTGGAGGATGTCCTCAAGCGTCCGGCCCGCATCAACAAGATCATCATGACCGAGCTGGCCGATGTGGCCAAGAAATACGGCCAACCCCGCAAGAGCGAGATCCTGTACGAGATCCCCGATACCGATGACGGCGACGAGGCGGAGGAAATCCCCGATTACCCCGTCACCCTGTTCTATACCCGGGACGGCTACTTCAAGAAGATCACACCCCAGAGCCTGCGTATGTCCGGTGAGCAAAAGCTCAAGGACGGGGACGAGATCGTCGCCACCATGGAGGCGTCCAATGCGGTGGAGCTGCTCTTCTTTACCAACCACCACCAAGTGTACAAGTCCCGGGCGGCGGACTTCTCCGACGGCAAGGCCAGCGTGCTGGGCGATTATGTTGCCTCCCGCCTGGGCATGGAGGAGGGAGAGGTGCCCATTTATATGGCGGTCACCTCCGATTACAGCGGATATATGCTGTTCTTCTTCCAGAACGGCAAGTGCGCCAAGGTCCCGCTGGCCAGTTACGAGACCAAGCAGAACCGCAAAAAGTTGCTCAAGGCATACAGTGACAAGGCTGAACTTGCCTGCATGATGCAGATGAAAGAGGAAGCGGAACTTGCCATCTACACCACGGGCAACCGTCTGATTCTGGCCGGCAGTGCGCTGATCCCTGCCAAGGCAACCCGTGATACGGCGGGCGTCAATGTGGTCACCCTCAAGAAGAACCAGCGCATTGCCAAAGTGCAGTCGGCTGAGGGGCTGGAGTTCGCCAATCCCCACCGTTTCCGCGTCCGCAGTCTGCCGGCAGCGGGAGCTCTGCTGCGGCCGGAGGATACTTCCGAACAGCTGAGCCTGTAAAGTTTTAAGACTTGATAGGGGAAAACAGGCAAAAAAACTGCCTTGTGCGGCACTTCCGGCTTGCAATCCGGGAGATTGTATGCTACACTACTATTTGCATTAGAATGTGAAGGAGAACTTTTCAATGAGCGTTTACGAGATCGTTTTCGGCGTTATTCTGGTTGCCGTTTCGCTTTTCATCATCGTCTTTACTCTTGCACAGGAAAGCAAGGGCCAGGGCCTGTCCGCCGCCATCATGGGCGACAACAGCTTTATGGCTGCCGGCCGTGAGCGCGGCATTGACGCCAAGCTGGCCAAGGCCACCAAGGTCTGCGGCGCGATCTTCTTTGTCGCGACGCTCGTTGTCTGCGTGCTCAGTGCACGCCTTGGTTGAGCCGGTTGATTCGTTGTGGGACGGTCCGCTGATGCAGCGGGCCGTTTCTGTGTGTACGCAAGTTTTTTCGTGGGAAAGATGAAGGGGAAGACGGACCGGCTTTTGTCCCGGCCAAGCGGTCCCCACGGAAGGACCCTGCCGGACGGCAGGGTGACGTCATGGAGGAGTAAAATCATATGACAACTTTGAAGCAGAACATCCTGAAGGCTGTCAGACGCAAGCCGCACTACCTGCGGGAGCTTCAGTCGGAACTCAAGGTGGACGGCAACCGTCTGCGCTATACCGTTTCCGCTATGGTGGCCTCGGGTGAGCTGACGATGAAAAATGGCCAGTATGCGCCTGGCCTTGCTACGGTAGAAAATGAAAATCAGCCCGCCGCCATTCCCTGCACACTGGTCAAGCTGGCTGCCCGCTTTGGTTTTGCTTCCCGGGATGACGGGGAAGGGGACATCTTCATTCCTGGCCGCGCCCTGCACGGCGCCATGCCAAAAGACAAGATCAAGGTCCGCCTGTTTGACCATCCCCGGGTGGAGGGCAGCGCCGAGGGCGAGGTCATCGAGGTGACCGAGCCCCACAATACCATTGCGGGCACCGTTGTCCGCACCGACGACGGCCGCTTGGCTCTGGAGCCGGATGGATGCAACGGCGTCAACCTCATCATCCGCAAGGGGGAGGACATGGGTGTCCGTCCCGGAGACAAGGCCGGTGCGCTGCTCTCTCTGCGCGGCAGCCGCCATGCAGACCACCGGGTTTCCATCATGCAGCGCTTCGGATCCTCCGAGGTGGCGGGGGAGTGCGCCAAGGCCATTCTCTACGGCCGTGAGGTGCGCCAGGAGTTCCCTGAGGAAGTACTGGAGGAAGCCAGGGGCATTGGCCGCGCCCGCGTCA
>JAHZHS010000124.1:2222-6369 GCA_019420135.1 Oscillospiraceae bacterium
GCGGAGATCCAGCATCGCATGGATCTGCGCGGTATCCCCATTTTCACCATCGACTCCGCCGAAACCAAGGACATTGACGATGCCATCAGCCTGATGAAGCTCAATGACGGCGGGTATGAGCTGGGGGTCCACATCGCGGACGTCAGCCATTATGTCAAGCCGGACACCGAACTGGACAAGGAAGCGTTTGAGCGTGCCACCAGCATTTATTATGCGGACAAGGTCATCCCCATGCTGCCCAAGCAGCTGTCCAACGGCATCTGCAGTCTGAACGAGGACGAGACCCGTCTGGCATTCTCCTGCCTGATGCAGCTGGATGCAAACGGCAATATCCGCCAGTACCGCTTTGTCAAGACCGTCATCCGCAGCCGCGTCAAGGGCGTGTACAAGGAGATCAACGCCCTGCTGGACGACACCGCAGACGAGGCCATCCGCGAGAAATATGCCGCCGTCTCGGCTCAGCTGCCGGTCATGCAGGAACTGTATGAAAAGCGTCTGGCTCTGCGCAAGGCCCGCGGCGGCCTGGACATTGAATCCACCGAGGCCAAGCTGGTCCTGGACGAGAAGGGCCGCTGTATTGACGTGGTCAAGCGGGACCGCGGTGTCTCCGAGTGCATGATCGAGGAATTCATGCTGCTGGCCAACCAGTGTGCAGCCAATGCCGGCCGCACTCACAAGGTGCCGTTCCTCTATCGTATCCATGAGGCCCCCGATGCCGAGCGACTGGAAAAGCTCATGACCATGCTCAAGGCCTGCGGGCTGGATGTCCGCTTCAAGGGGGAAACTCCCACCCAGCTGGAACTGGCTGCCCTGCTGGACAAGACCCGGGGCGAGCCGATTCAGATTCCGGTGCACACCGGCATCCTGCGCAGCATGCAGAAAGCAAAATATTCTCCCGAACCCAAGGGCCATTTCGGCCTGGTGCTGGAGGACTATGCCCACTTTACCAGTCCCATCCGCCGCTATCCCGACCTTGCCATTCATCGCATTCTCACCGACATGCTGCTGGGGGAAAGCACCCAGCAGCTGACTGCCCAGTACCAGGATTTTGCCGCCCGTGCCTGCGAGCAGTCCAGCCGCAAGGAAGTGGATGCCCAGCGCATCGAGCGTGACGTGGAGGACTGCTACAAGGCCGAGTATATGACGGCCCATCTTGGTGAGACGTATACCGGTACGGTGTCCGGCATCACCCAGCGCGGCGTTTTTGTGGCGCTGGACAACAGTGTCGAAGGCTTTGTCCCTGCCGCCGAGCTCTGCAAGGGTGAACCGGTTGTCACCGAGGGCGTGCGGATCTACGACCCCCTGACCGGCCGCCACTGGATGCTGGGCGATCCCATGCAGGTCCGCGCGGCAGCTGCCAACGTGCAGCTTGGCCGCATCGACTTTACCTTTGTGCCCTGACCGGGCAGATGAAAACAGGAGGCTCCCTATGCCCACAATCCCACAGGATTTCCGGACCATGAGTGCTGCCGAGGTGCAGCAGGCGCTCAAACAGGTTCTGATGGAAGTGCAGAAACCCGCCCGCTACACCGGCGGCGAGTACAATTCGGTCATGAAGGATGCCGACAAGATGGACGTCCGGTTTGCATTCTGCTTCCCGGACACCTATGAGATCGGCATGTCCTTTCTGGGCGAAAAGATCCTGTATGAGCTTTTGAACCGCCACGAAAACTGGTGGTGTGAGCGCGCCTTCATGCCCTGGACCGACATGAAAGCCCAGATGGAAGCCCACAACATTCCGATCTATACCCTGGAGAGCAAGACCCCGCTTTCCCAGTTCGACATCATCGGTTTTACGCTGGAATACGAGCTTTGCTATACCAATATTCTGGCTATGCTGCGCCTTTCCGGCATCCCGCTGCGGGCGGAGGACCGGGACGAGAGCTGGCCGCTCATCATTGCGGGCGGCCCTTGCGTCTGCAATGCCGAGCCCATGGCGGATTTCTTTGACGTCATGCAGCTGGGGGAAGGCGAGCAGATGCTTCAGGATATTTGCGCCGCGGTGGAAGCGGGCAAAAAGCAGGGCCTGACCAAACAGCAGCTGCTGGAAAAGCTGGCGGAAATCCCCGGCGTCTATATCCCGTCCTTCTATGATGTGACCTATCTGCCGGATGGCCGCATTGATTCGGTACGCCCCAACAATCCCCATGCGCCAGAAAAGATAACCAAGGCCATCGTCAAGGACCTGGACACCTTTGTGCCGCCGGAAAATTTCATCGTTCCCATGATCGGTGCCGTGCAGGACCGTGCCTGCGTGGAAGTTCTGCGGGGCTGCGTCCGAGGCTGCCGTTTCTGCCAGGCAGGGCAGATTTACCGTCCCTTCCGGGAACGCTCCCCCAAGCTCATCAGTGATTCGGCCAGAGCATTGTGCCGCAACACCGGCTATGATGAACTCAGCCTGACGAGCCTTTCCACCTCCGACCACTCCCAGCTGGAGGAAGTCCTTGACCGGCTCAACGCCTGGGCCGAAGCCGACCATGTCAGTCTTTCGCTGCCCTCCCTGCGCGTCGACAACTTCTCCCAGAGCCTGGTGGAAAAGACCACCAAGGTCCGCAAGAGCGGCCTGACCTTTGCGGCCGAGGCCGGCACCCAGCGCCTGCGGGACGTCATCAACAAAAACGTCACCTGGGAGCAGATCGAACGCACCTGCACCATCGCTTTCCGGGAAGGCTATACCTCGGTCAAGCTCTATTTCATGATGGGCCTGCCCACCGAAACGCTGGAAGATATCAAGGGCATTGCCGATACCGCCCAGAAGGTCGTCGACCTGTATTACAGCCTCGACCATGCCAAGGGCAAGGGCGTGCAGGTGACCATCAGCGTGGCCTGCTTTGTGCCCAAACCGGACACCCCCTTCCAGTTCTGCGCTCAGGACCGTCGGGAGACGCTGCGGGAAAAGCAGAAGTATCTGCTTAGCTGTGTGCATTCCCGCAAGATCAAGGTCAACTACCATGACAGCGCCACCAGTGTGCTGGAGGGTGTCTTTGCCAAGGGGGACCGCCGCCTCGGCCGTGTCATCGAGACGGCGTTTGAAAACGGAGCTTTCTTTGACACCTGGGAGGAATACTTCGACTATGACCGCTGGCTGGCGGCATTCCAGGCCTGCGGCATCGACCCGGACTTCTACAATTACCGGGAGATTGCTCTGGATGAGGTGACGCCGTGGGCGCATCTCGATGTGGGTGTCAGCCAGAAGTTCCTGGCTCGGGAGTATGAAAAAGCTCTGCGTGCCGAGACCACCCAGCCGTGCAACCGCCAGTGCAGCGGATGCGGCGCCAACAAACTGTTGGGAGGGCCCTGCTTTGAATACAGTAAGGATCTGGTTTGAAAAACGCGGCGAGGCCGCATACATCTCATTGCTTGACCTGCAGCGGGTCATGCACCGCGCCCTCAAGCGCAGCGGACTGCCGGTGTGGTATACCCAGGGATTCAACCCGCATATTTACCTGGCGTTTTCCTGCCCGCTGGCTCTGGGACAGGAAAGTCTCTGCGAGAGCTGCGAGGTCAAGACCGAGGAGGAGGCACCCAACTATGATGCCTGGGCCGAGGCGTTGCGCCCGGCCTTGCCGGAAGGGCTGCGCCTGGTCAGCATTGGACCTGCCGTCATGAAGATGGGCCGTATCCAGGCGGCCGACTACACCATCACGCTGCCCTCCGACGCGGCACAGGCCCTGGATGCCTACAATGCCCAGGAGAGCGTTCTGGTGGAGAAAAAGACCAAGAGCGGCAAAAAGCAGCTGGATCTCAAGCAGTACATTCCCAGTGTGCCGTACACCGTCAATGGGGAAGAGGCATCTTTCTCCATCCGTTTACCCGCGGGAGACGCCCTGAATCTGAACCCGGCCCTGCTGGTGGGATATCTGCAGGAACAGTACGGCCTGCCCGCGTGGCAGTGCCATATCCTGCGTACCCGTATTTATGCAGAGGACGGCAGGGAATTCCGCTGACTGTAATTAGATAAAACGCCGCGAAGGTTTGCAGCCTTCGGCGGCGTTTTTTGTTTGCCAGAGGGACAATTTTATGATATGCTGGTAAGCACAAAGCAACTGTAAGGTGTCCGGGGCCGCAAGGCCGGCCGGGAGAATAGGGAAACAGGTGCAAGACCTGTGCGGGACCGCCGCCGTGACGGCAGGCCCCGGCTTGCAGG
>JAHZHS010000125.1 GCA_019420135.1 Oscillospiraceae bacterium
TGCTCACCGTCTTTGCGGCCGGCGGGATGCTGTTCGGCGGCAAGGACAACGACATCATCCTGGCCCTGCCTGTCAGCGACTACGCAGTTCTGCTCTCCCGCATGCTGGCGGTCTATCTGGAAAATCTCCTCATCACCGGCTTTGTCCTGCTGCCCATGGCGGCGGTGTATGTGTACAGCGGCGGTCCGGCGGGCGCGGTGGCTGTCCTGCTGGCGGTACCGGTCTCGCTGTTTGGGGCCCTGCCACCCACATTGCTGGGAGTGCTGGTGGGATTTGCTGTGACCTGGCTGTCTGCCCGGGTCCGCCACAGTGCCCTGTTCGCCAGCGCCGGGTATCTGGTGTTTTTGCTGCTGATCCTGGTCGGTTCTTTCCAGATGGGCAATCTGTTTAAAAATGTCGGAAACTTCCGGCAGGACATTGACGCAGCTCTCCATGGCCCGCTGTTCCTCTTTGGTCTGATGGGGGATGCCTGTGTCGGCAATTTCCCGGCTTTGCTGCTGTTGGCCTTTGCCTGTGTGCTGCCTTTCCTGGCGGTGACAGCGCTTCTCTGCCGTTCCTACCGCAGGCTTCTGTCCCGGATGCACAGCCGCACCAACCGGGGAAATTTCCGCCTTGCTCAACAGCGCGGCCGGACCCCGGTGGCTGCCCTGCTCAGAAAGGAGGCGGCCCGTTACTTCGGCTCGACGATCTACCTGTTCAACACTAGTTTCGGGTTGGTGCTGCTGGCTGTGGGCGCAGTGGCTGCCTGCCTGCGCCGGAATGATCTGATCGCCCTGCTGGCGCAGGAAACCGGCCTTGCCATCACGCCCGCCGACTGCTACGGAGTGGCCGCCGCGGCGGTCTGCCTGATGCTGGCCACGGTATCCACCTCCTGCGTTTCCATCAGCATGGAAGGCCGCAGCCTCTGGCTGCTCAAATCCCTGCCCCTGCCCGGCAGAACCATCCTGTATGCCAAGGCGTGGTTCAATATGCTGGTGGGCTGGCCGATCACGGCGGTGTGCACCCTGCTTTTGTGGTGGGCTTTCGGATTTACGGCTCTCCAGGAGGTCGCTTTGCTGTTCGCCAGCGCGGGGCTGTCGGCAACGGTATCGCTGGGCGGCGTGGCAGTCAATCTGATCTTCCCCAAACTGGACGCCCCTAACGATACCATGGTGGTCAAGCAGTCAATGGCGGCGTTTATCGGTATCTTTGGCGGGATGGCCTTGGCCGGAGTGGGGATCCTGCTTTATATTTCGGTGGCGGCCTCGATGCCTGTTGAACTGTATCTGCTGATCTGCGGCATTGTGCTGGCTGTACTCTGCCTGCTGATTGCCCGCTGGCTGGCAACGGCGGGGGAACGCCGCTTTGCAGCGCTGTAAAAAGCTCAAATTCGTCCAAACTGTCTCTGGTTTGTAAAAGGTTCCGGTTTGTATGGCCGGAACCTTTTTTTGTGCCTTTCATATGGTATAATGGACTTGAAAAAGAACGAAACCCAGCGGAATTTTCCCTGGCGAAGGAGCCCCGGCACCGCGGTATGGCGGGCCGGAAAACAGGGAAATTTTTGCCCGGCGGGAAAGACCGGCACGTTGAAAAAACCGGATATTCCCGCAAACAGACAACAGAAGAAAGAAGGCGCGGAATGATGGCACGAAACAACCGGCAGATTTCTCTCCTCCTGACAGCGGCAATGCTGGCGGCAGTGTTCGGTGGCTGCCGTCCTGCCGCGGGCAATGAAACATCGGACACACCGGAAACGCCGGTATCCTCGGAGGCAGCTGCTTCCGGGCAGGATACCTCGCAGTCCGAAAGCCCCGGGGCAACCCGCGGCCCCTGTCCCGATTATGCCCAGGCTATGGTGGATGCCACCGGCGCGGGATATCCGGACAGCGCCTGGCAGAGCATGGGTACCGATGAGGCCACCTGCCTGCAGAACGCCTATGATCTAGCGGCAGCTCTCTACCGCAATGACGCTGCCGCCGCTGCGGCAGCCTGCGGATACACCGACCAGCTTTACGCTGAGGGGAAGCACCTCACCACCGACGACGTGTTTCCTTTTGAAACGTTGGACGGCCTGGTGGTGAATGGCTTTTCCTTCTCGGGCGGTACGGAGGAACCGCTGTGGCTGACCATCTCGGTGGCGGACCCGGGCAGCACCTCGCTGCCGGTGGGGGAAACGACCTATGCTTTGGAGTTCGGCAATGGGTATTATGTGACTTCCGGCTGTGTCTCCGCCATGATCCCAAAGGAACACTACCGCGCCCAGGAGGAAGACGCCCTGACCTATGTCCGGTCCTTCCGCAGCTGGGTGACCACCCGTCCCTGGGCGGATCCCAACGATCTGCCGCCGCTCACCACAGCGTACTATGTGGCTTCCTTCGCTGCCATGCGTGGGGCACAAACGGATACTGCTGGTGTCTGGAAGGCCGCAGACCTGGCGGCTCAGGCGCGGGAGGCTTTCGGCACCGAACTGTATGCCTTTGAGGACCCCTATGAGGCGGCCTTCACTCAGGAGGGCTGGGGCAGCGTGTATGACGAGGGGACGGATACCTTCCTGCTGGCGGCCAGCCCGGGGGACGGCAACCGCAACTGCCGGATGACCGACTTTACCGAAAATACCTCCGACGGGACCTGGACGCTTACCATGGCCCGGGGGGCCAACCGCCTGTGGATGGAGCCTTACCAGTCGGTGGCCTATACGCTTCGGCAGAACGGGGACGGCAGCTGGGCCATCCTGTGCGCCGACTGGGCGGGCGGCAGCAAAGTGACCGATTATTCTATGTGGGAGACCTCGGTCCGCCTGCCGGATGGAACAGCTCTGCCCGAAAGCCTTCCCCTTCGTGTGGACCTGGGAGAGCAGATGACCTGGCAGCAAGCCGCGGATGCCCTGGATATGGGCGTGTCCGAGCTGCAGGCCCTGAATCCGGATGTTCAGCCGGACGGGGACGGAAAATTCCTGGCTTACGATCTGCTGGTGGATACCGATTACACCCTGCCAGACAGCCTGCAGCGGGTCGTCCTCATCGAGAATCCCTGGGAGGATTACCAGGGCAGCCGCAGCTACTGTGTCCCTGCCTCTCTGGACGAAGAGGCGAGCATCGTCACAGCGGAGGCATTGGACTTTCTCTGGCACTTTAGCGTCCGGCTGGGCTATTTCCCGGCAGAAGCGGTGGAAAACGACAAAAACGCCGAGCTGTATCAGGCGGAGGACGGCGCCCGGTTCACAAAGTACAGCGAGCTGAAAGCCTATCTGGACTCGGTATTCACACCGGAACTTGCCGCACAGTATGCCGACGGCGGCTACCATGCAGAGTATGGCTATTATACCGGATACATGGCCGGGGAAAACGATGAACTGCGCTTCGGCGGTGGGGAGCGGGGGACCAATCCGCTGGTGCTGACCCAGCTCTGCACCGAGCCCCAGACCCAGCCCGACGGCAGTGTGGTCTTTGGTCTGCTGGGTATCGAGTCTGCCGAGGCCGCCGGTGCGGGGGCACCTCCGGCCCGGGCGGTGTGGCATCCCATCCGGCTGGTCAAGACCGACGACGGCTGGCGGGTGGCGGAGGCCTCCCTGGCCGTTTGAGTGCTTACTATATAATAAAGTATAAAAAGAAGGAGGGACTCTCCATGAAAAAGTACATCACAGCCGCAGCGGCCCTGATGGCGGCCGCCCTGGTGGCAGGGTGCGCGCCCGATACGGTGGCCCCCGCTTCCACACCCGCGCCCCAGCCGCCGTCCTCCCAGTCGGAGGCAAGCGAGCCCACCCCTGCGCCTGAGGCAGAACCCACCCCGGCGGGGGAGCCGGGCCTGGACTATGATGAGATGCGCAATGTGGCGGTGGGGTACAGCACGCCCAAGGGGGTGCAGGAAGGGTACTTCACCGTCTCCAAGGACGGCAAGTGGGGCGTCATCCGTGCCGACGGCACCGAGGTGCTGCCCTGCCGTGCCGATGTCCCGGTAGGACGATGCAACAATGAGGGGCACTGGACCTGGAGCGTCCCCGGCATGGGCTGGGAGGAGCAGGATGCCATCTCCGCCGAACTGGAAGCGGAGGGGGAGCCCATTATCTGCCCCGGACACGGTGCCGGTATGATCACCTTCTTCTATGATCTGGATGCTCCCGGGCGGGATATCCATGCCTATGACCCCGGGGCGCTGAGAGCCTATAATTCCTCCGATGGCCCCGGCGACATCGTCGAGATCACTGACGAGATGTGGGAGAACTACGGCGACCCGCTGCCCTGCTACGATGCCAACGAGGAAGGGGAGGAGGGGGACCCTGTCTATCCCTCCAACCCCATTGTGTCGGATCTGGGAGATGGCAATCAGGAAATCTATTTCTATGCCGACAAGGCGGGCAACAGGATGGGCGGCACCAACATCCAGCTGGGCAGCTTCTTCTTTGATGAGCAGATGGCGCCCATCCAGGATACCAGCGGTAAGTGGGGCTATATCGACCAGACGGCCAGCCGCTGCACCGAAGCGGTCTACGATGCCACCTACGATTCGGTACGCGATTACAACACCGGAGAATGGACGGCGGAACCTGCTTACGCTGCCCCTCTCCTGAACGGCTATGTGGCAGTGCGCCGGGGCGACAGCTGGGGTCTGCTGGACGATACCGGCAGGGAGGTGATCCCCTGTGAACATCCCGGCGTGGCCTGGGACGGCACGACGCTGTGGATCAAGGATGCCACCGGCTGGCACCAGAGCGAGCTGCCCTCCTGAAGCGGGAAGGAAAACCTGAAGGGAAAAACTTCTTGCCGGATGCCCCGCCCCCCGCCCATGGATGACATTTCACGCCGGGCGGCGTGCGGCGGGCCCCGGGGGGAGAAGCGACCGGCGACAAAAACAGACCGGCCTGCTATGTATAGAATCCGCCCTGTCGGGAAAAATCTTCCGGCAGGGCTTTTCTTTTGGGCAAAGCTGTGATATGATAACCCTCGGCTTGAGAAGGCCTGAAAAATACCGTCTGCCTGCCAAAAAACGGAAAAGTCCCGGCAAGTTTTGAACAAAAGACCCCCGCCCGGTGGAAAATCCGCTGTCAAGGGCGTCGTGCGCCAAATTTTTTCAAAAAAATTTGGTAAAATGCGAAAAAAGGGCTTGCAACACCGGGCGGCGTGTGGTATTATAATTCTCGGCTGCGAACGGCTTGTGAAGAACATCCGTTCAACACAAGCCACGATATGCGTTGATGCGGGAGGTTGCCGTGTGATGAACACGGGTTTTTCCGCGGAGTATGTCCGATCTTAGAACCGGGCGAAAGAATTACGAATGCGAAGGGATACGTACGCTGCTGCATTCTGCGGCGCGGACCAATGTCCAATCAGCTTTGCGGAGATTCTTTCCGGGGGAACTGCGGGTGCGGTTCACCGGTTTTTCTCATGCAAAGGGGTTGAACACCCGGAAGCGTGTGTGATTTATCGGCTCGCCTAAGGCAACAAATTCATTCAGGAGGCGAAGACAATGGCAGTCAAAGAAAAAATCAGAATCCGTCTGAAGAGCTACGATGCATCCTTGATCGATGCAGCAGCGGCCAAGATCGTGGAAACCGCGAAGCGCACCGGCGCCCGCGTGTCCGGCCCGATCCCCCTGCCCACCGACAAGGAAGTGGTCACGATTCTGCGTGCCGTCCACAAGTACAAGGACAGCCGTGAGCAGTTCGAGTCCCGCACCCACAAGCGTCTGATCGACATTCTGAAGCCGTCCAACAAGACGGTCGAGGCTCTCATGAGCCTGCAGCTCCCCGCCGGCGTTGACATCGAGATCAAGCTGTGATGCACTGACTACCTTATATAAATGAGCCGGTCCGAGCGGCCGTGTCCCGCTGACCGCCGGCAGGTAAGGTACACAGAGCAACAGCGGCCTGGCAAAATGCCAAGCGCTGCGGAGAGGTCATGTTGATGGGCCACCCCACCAACCAATAACCTTTACAGGGAGGATTTACACAATGCAAAAAGGTATCATCGGCAAGAAGCTGGGTATGACCCAGCTGTTCGACGCCAACGGCAAGGTCGTTCCCGTGACCGTCATCGAGGCCGGCCCCTGCACCGTCGTGCAGAAGAAGACCGAAGAGTCCGACGGCTACCAGGCTGTCCAGCTCGGCTTTGGCGAGGTTTCCGCCAAGAAGGTCAACAAGGCCGCCAAGGGTCACTTCGACAAGGCTGACGTCGCACCCAAGCGCACCCTGCGCGAGTTCCGCCTGGCGGACATCTCCGGCATGAACGTCGGCGACATCCTGAAGGCTGACGTCTTCGCTGAGGGCGACCATGTTGACGTCGTCGGCATCAGCAAGGGCAAGGGCTACCAGGGCGTTATCAAGCGCTTCGGCCAGCACCGCCT
>JAHZHS010000126.1:0-1722 GCA_019420135.1 Oscillospiraceae bacterium
CTATTTCCCCAACGGCTATGTAGGGCTTGTGGGGGACAAGTTCGGATTGCTGCTGGCCTGCCTGCTGGCAGCCGCCGCTGCCCTTGCGGGAAGCCTGGTGTGGGGCAGAAAAAGTCTGCCGGAGATTCACCCGGATCCCGCCTGGCTTTGGCCGGTGGGGCTTTGTGCCGTCTACGGCCTGGCATGTTTTTTTGCCGAGGACCGCTACACCGCCCTCTGGGGACTGGAGGGCCGCAAAAACGGATGGATCCTCTATCTGGCCTGCACGGCGGTCTATCTGATTGTGGCGGCGTTGGGGTCCGCGAGGCTGCTGCCCATGCTGACCGGTGCCCTTACAGTGACCGGGAGCGTCATCACCGTCCTGTGCTGGATGAACGATTTCCTGTTTGATCCGCTGGATGCCTACTATGTTTTCCTGCCGGAAAACGGCGAATTGTTTCTGGGAACCATCGGCAATATCAATTTTTATGGCGCCCTGCTCTGCCTGTGCCTGCCTCTGGCCGCAGAAAGCTATCTGCGCAGGGGCCGGATGCTGGACGGCCGGTATTTTGTGTCCCTGCTGCTTTTCAGCGGGCTGATCGTTGCCGGCAGCGATGCCGCCTGGCTGGGATGTGCCGCCGCTTTCGCCGGGATTCTGTGCCGCAAAAAAACCACAACCCATACCCTGGGACGCTTCCTCCTTCTGCTGGCCGGGCTGGGAGGCTGCTGCATTCTCACCTGGCTGCTGACCCATATTCTGCCGGTTCGCAGTGAACTGAGGACGGTTTCTGCCCTCCTCTGCACACCTGTCCCTGCCGTGGGACTGATGCTGGCCTGCGGGGCGGCGGCCTGGTGGCTCCTGCACCGGACGGAACAGCGGGCCTATCCGGTAACCCGGGGGCTGACGGCAGCCGCACTGGTGCTGGCCGGGGCGGCGGTGGCGGCAGCCAATCTTCTGCCTTCCTGTCCGGCGGTGCTGGAACCCCTGCATTTTACCGAGCGCTGGGCGGCGAACCGCGGCTATGCCTGGCAGCGGCTGTGGGTCGTCTACACGGAGGACACCACCTGGCTGCAGAAGCTCATCGGCCTGGGCGGAGATGCTGTCAACGCCCGGCTCAATCCCGATCTGCCCTCAACACTATACATGCAGCTGCTCAACGGCGACGCCTTTGATTCGGCACACAACGAACTGCTTCAGCATCTGGTCTGCGGCGGCCTGCTGGGACTTCTGTGCTGGTGCGGTTTCCTGGCGACGGCGCTGTGGCGCGGCTTCCGGCGGCACCCGGCGGTGGGGGCCGCCCTGCTGGGCTATCTTGTGCAGTCGCTGTTCAGCATCAGCATGCCGGGCGTTTTCCCGTTGGTGTTTGTGCTGGCGGCGCTGACCGACAAACGCTCTGCCGGACCGGATTCCGGGACACAAATGCGTCTGTGCGCGGCAGGAGGACTTGCCTTTCTTGCCTTGCTGGTCCTGTTGATATGGGGATAAAGTTACCCGGATACCCCTCCGGAACCCTGGAAAATGTGTTGAACTTGTCTCAAAATTGTGAAAAATGAGGATTGACTGCAATCAGGAACAGATGTAATATATGGTTATTGGTTTCGGTGTCACGGCATAATACGACGGATACCGCGTTTTTAGGAAAGGGTGTGTCGTTTTGAAATTGAAAAAAATTCTTTCTGGTGCAGTGGCTGCGGCGCTGGCTGTTATGATGTGCGCGCCGGTTCTGGCTGCCACCCCCGGTG
>JAHZHS010000126.1:1732-6195 GCA_019420135.1 Oscillospiraceae bacterium
GTCAAAGGATGACGCAACATCGGTTGTGATTTCTTCCAGCAGTGGCAACCTGAGTCAGGCTGAGCAGAGTATGAAAACCATGACTCAGACCCTGCAGGATCCCAGCGTCACCATCTCCAGCTCGATGAATCAGGCAGGACTGAGCTATTTTGACGCACTGGAAGCAGCCGGAAAGCCCGGTGATACCTTCAGCAATGCCGGTTCCTTTGCAGATGAAAACGGTGCTTGGTGGAAGGTTCGCTACGAGGTTGGCAGCAACTTCACCAGCGGCACGGACTTCATGACCTATACGGATAACGGGTCCACCATTACCGTTTCCGCCACCCAGTACGGCACGCCTTCCTCCACCGGCTATGCCATTACCGTTATTCTGCCCCGCGGCAACCGTGCTTCCTATTACTCTGTCCAGATGATGGGGGACAACGCCCAGGCCAATGACAGCATTCTGGAAGTGAAAGGCTACCTGGGCGACGACGACAACACCGTCCGTTATGTCTCCTTCTGGGTGCCTTATCTCGCCACCTATCAGCTGACGGAAATGACTCTCTCCGAGAGCATTTCCCCTGAACAGGCTGCCCAGGAAGTCATCGCATCCGCTCAGGAGGACTGGGCGGCTGAGCCGGCAAAGCAGCAGCAGGCAGAAGACAATATGAAGACTGTTGTGGAAGCCCTGAACGATCCCAAGGCCGTCATCACCAATAATATGGCAGTGGCTGGTCAGTCCTATTTCACCAAGCTGCAGACCAGCGGTCTGACGGATGCTTACGTGGAAAAGACCTATGAGGACAACAACATTCCTGTGACGGTCTATGCAGCCAATGTCTCCGGTGTCGATGTGAAGCTCAATTCCCTGACGGTGAACAATGAGGTTGTCACGCTGGATATGGATTATGTGGGAACGCCCTCCGAGACCGGCTATATGGTCACCATTGACCTGCCGGAAGGCACCACCGCAAAGAGCTACCAGGTCACCATGCTGGGCGACAATGCGCAGACCATGTCTGTTGTGGCCGCTGAGGTGAACGGCACCGTTTCTTTCTGGGTGCCCCACTTCACGGTCTAACAGCTGACCCCCATCAATACCCAGGATCCCGGCCAGAACCAGGGCAACGGCGGCAACAGCGGCACCAATACCGTGGTTGTCAGCGGTAACAGTGAAAACACCAGCAGCACCAGCAACAACAGTGCTGCCGTTGTGGCGGAAAATCCCATCAAGAAGACTGGCACCGAGATGAGCGTTGTGCTGTTTGCGGTTGCAGCTGCGGCGGCCATTGCCGTGGGCGGCATCCGTGTTGCAGTCGGCAAGGCTCGCAAGGGTGAATAATCAAAAAAATTGATGTGAGGAAGCTTTGCAGATGAGGAAACAGGATTCCAACTTTGCAGCGTCCACACAGGGCAATTCCAAGGGGAAGAAGATACTTCTTCCCCTTGTTTTTGCTATCGTGGCGCTGATTGTGGTGATTGTAATTTTACAGTCGGTGGTGGGAGCGTTTCGCCCGGCGGCGGCAAGTTCCGGCCTGTCCAGTGAACCGGACATTCCCCTGATGCCGACCTCAGAACCGGCTTCCAGCGGGTCGGAGGACACCCAGTTCGAGGAATTCACCACCTATCCGGAGGCGGGGGATTACCTGGGACATCTGACGGTCAGCGGTACCGCGGTGGATTGCGATGTTTACTACGGGGACAGCGAGACGGAATTCCAGAAAGGTGCAGGAACGTACAAGGGAGCAAAGATCCCCGGCGAGGGCGGGACCATCCTGATGGGTGCCCACACCAACACCTATTTCCGAGATTTTGAGAGCGCGGAGGTCGGGGCGGATGTGACGCTGACCACCGCCTATGGTGAGTATCACTATGTCATCACCGATATGAAGGTGGCCACGGATACCGACACCACTGCCTATGACCTGGATGCGGAGGAAGAAAATCTGATTATGTATACCTGCTATCCCTTCGGCACATTGAACTATACAGATGAGAGATTCTTTGTCTATTGTGACTATGTCAGCGGCCCCGAGATCGTGCCGCCGCAGCAATGAGTCCCGGCAGAAAAGGCATTGCGCTGGCCGCGGTGCAGGGAATCGGGACGATTTGCGGCTGTCTGCTGGCCCTGCTGACAGCATTGAGTCTGACGCTGTTCCGGGAAGGATTTTATCTGGACCGGCTGCACGACAGCGATTGTGTGCAGATGATCTATGAGAATGTCCAGCAGGGGGCAAGTACCGTGGCGGAGGCAGCCGGACTGCGCGGGGATATTCTGGAGGAACTGGTCACGCCGGAGGCGGTGGATGTGGCGGTGGTCCGCCGTGCGGATACTATCTGGCACGGTGTCACCGAGCAGCCGGAGAGCCCCTATGCCGGAACCGTAGCCTATCTGGAGGATACCGTTTCCCGGGAGACCGGAAACATGTGGAGCGAGAGCGACGAAAACCGCTACAAAAGCATCCAGCTGATCTGTGATGACATGTGGCGGACCAATACCGTTGCGCCGCTGTCCAACCTTCTGAACCTGCTCATGCAGTACAGGCGCGTCGCCTGGGCGGTGATGGCAGTACTGGCGGTATTGCTGCTCCTTTGCCGGGGCATGATCTCTTCCCTGTGCAGGGATGCCGGGGAACGGTGGGATACCGTGTTCGGGCTGGGGCTGGCGGTTTTCGTGGGATGTGCGCTGGCCATGGGGGCTGTTGGCCTGTCCGGCTGGCAGGACTGGATGCCGGATTCCGACCCGGCCTATGAACTTTACCTGGAATGGATGGGGGCTGTGGGACCGGTGCTGGCCGCCTGCGGCAGCGGTCTGGCTGCCCTGATCTGGATCACAGGGCTGCGGGCCTACGGTGTTTCCCACGGCCTGATCCGCGGGCAGGGCAAACCATCGCGGCCCGTGTCCAGCGGTGCAGAAAAATAAGAAAGAAGGCTGTACAAGATGCAAAGCAAACCTGTTCTGATCCGGGGAGGCTGTGTTCATGATGCGGTCAACCCCGAGGCAAAGAACATTGATATTCTGATCAAAGACGGCAAGATTGCTGCCATGGGCGCAGACCTCGACACTCCCGAGGACTGCGAGGTGGTGGATGCGTCCGGGCTGGATGTATTTCCCGGCTTTGTGGATGCCCATACCCACATCGGTCTGGACGGTTCCGGCATTGGCTACGAGGGCCGGGACTACAACGAGATGAACGACATCTGGACGCCCCACCTGCGGGCCATCGACGGCATCAATCCCCGGGACCCAAGCTTTGCGGCGGCCCGCAATGCCGGCGTCACCTGCGTCTGCACCGGCCCGGGCAGTGCCAACGTGCTGGGCGGCACTTTTGTTGCCCTCAAGACGGTGGGCGAGCGGGTGGACAACATGGTGGTCAAGGACCCCGTTGCCATGAAGTGCGCTTTCGGCGAGAACCCCAAGCGGGTCTACAAGGATAAGTTTGATTCCACCCGCATGTCCACGGCGGCCTTTTTGCGGGGCGCCCTGGCGGCGGCCCGGGATTACGGTGCCCGCAAGCAGGCAGCGGGCGGGGGTATCACCAAGATGCCCGCCTACAACCAGAAGCTGGGAGCCCTGCTGCCGGTGCTGGACGGCACCATCCCCCTGAAAGCCCATGCCCATCAGGCTAACGACATCTTCACGGCGCTGCGCATTGCCCATGAGTTCGGCGTGCGCATCACCCTGGAGCATGTGACCGAGGGCCACCTTATCGCCGACGAGCTGGCCAAGGAGAAGGATGTCCCCATGGCGGTGGGCCCCACCCTGACCCATGCCAGCAAGTTCGAGCTGCAGAACAAGAGCTGGACCACCCCCGGCGTGCTGGCAAAGGCCGGCTGCCACGTGTCCATCATTACCGACAACTCGGTCATTCCCCAGCAGTACCTGCCGCTGTGTGCCGGCATGGCCATCAAGGCGGGCATGGATCCCTTTGCGGCCCTGCAGGCGGTGACCATCCATCCGGCGGAACACATCGGTGTGGCCGACCGGGTGGGATCCCTGGAAGTGGGCAAGGACGCCGATCTGGTCCTCACCGACGGCTGCCCCTTTGAGGTCATGACCCATGTCAAAGCGGTCTACATCGACGGCGTGCAGGTGGCGGACGGGCAGTAAGCTGCGCAGCTTCCAGCACCGCAAAGAGAATTGCGGCTTGTGCTTGCAAATGACGTAAAGCTGTGCTATAATATTCGCCAAACGGCAAGGACGCCGCCCGGAAGAGAAGTGTACTCTCTTCCGGGCGGCGTTTTGTTTTTGCCCTGCCGGGTAAGAAAACAGGAAAAGAAAATCCACCGATCGGGAGGAAACCACCATGGAAAAACTGCCGCGCTACGTCGACATTGATTATTCCAAATATGCGCCGGACATTCCGGAGGATCAGCTGGAGACCTACTACGGCCTGCCGCAGAAGGTGCAGTTCTGCAAGGAATGCGTCATGAGCAACCAGAAGCCCAACTCCTGCTATGAGTTCGAGCACACCATCGAC
>JAHZHS010000127.1:0-315 GCA_019420135.1 Oscillospiraceae bacterium
TGCTGATCGTGGTGGACACCTACCAGAAGCGTCTTCTGGAAAGCCAGAAGATCTACGAAAAATGTCAGCGGGTCGTTGTCATCGACCATCACCGCATGGCGGTGGGCCATATTGACAACCCGATCCTGCTCTACCATGAGCCCTATGCCTCCAGCGCCAGCGAGCTGGTCTGCGAACTGCTGCAGTTCATGCCCGCCCAGGGCAATATTACCCCGCTGGAAGCTCAGGCCCTGCTGGCCGGCATCATGCTGGATACCCGCAGCTTTGCCCTGCATGAGGGCGTGCGCACCGTTGAGGCCTCAGCCTGGCTGCGCA
>JAHZHS010000127.1:406-6177 GCA_019420135.1 Oscillospiraceae bacterium
GACGGCCGATACCAAACTGCTGTTCAACGTCTCCAAGGAGGAGTACGAGGCCCGCGCCCACATCGTGGAGGACGCCTACATTTACAAGGGCTGTGCCGTCGCGGTGTCGGAGGAGCTTGCTCCCGGCATGAACGTGGTGCTGCCCATGGCAGCCAACGATCTGCTCACCATCACAGGAGTGGATGCCAGCTTTGTTGCCGTCGCCAAAAACGTCGGTGTCAATATCTCGGCGCGCAGTATGGGTGCGCTGAACGTCCAGGTCATCCTGGAGCCCTTGGGGGGCGGCGGCCATCTGACCATGGCAGGAGCCCAGCTCAAGAACTGCACGCTGGCAGAAGCGGAACGCCGCATCCGCCAGGAGATTGACAACTATCGCGCCAACCAGTCAGCGTCCAACGCTGTTCCCGTAAGAAAACAGTAAATAGTAAGGAGGGGTTCACTGTGAAAGTGATTCTCAAGCAGGATGTGAAGAACATCGGAAAAAAGGATGAGATCCACGAGGTCTCGGACGGATACGCTCGCAACTTTCTGTTCCCGCGGGGCCTTGCCGCTGTGGCGGATGCCGGCGCGCTGAACGTTGCCCGCACCAAGGTGGAGGCCAAGGCCCACCATGAGGCCGAAGCCCGCGCCGCCGCCCAGGCACTGGCCGACAAGATCAAGGACAAGACCGTGGTGGTCAAGGTCAAAGGCGGAGCCTCCGGCAAGCTGTACGGCAAGGTCACTTCCAAGGATGTGGCCGATGCCCTCACCAAGCTGATCGGCGCTGAAGTGGACAAGAAAAAGGTGGAGATGCAGTCCAACATCAAGGAGTTCGGCAGCTATGACGCCGCCGTCCGCCTGTACCAGGGCGTCTCGGCCAGCTTCAAGGTCAAGGTCGAAGAGCTGTAAAGTATCGGACGTTTACACCCTATGTAGATCAAAGGAGGCGCCCACATGGCGGGCAATGAGCTGAGCCTTTCGGGGCTGGGCATCCAGATGCCCTACAATATGCAGGCGGAGCAGAGTGTCCTTGGCGCCGCTTTGATGGATGAGAACATCCTCACCCAGCTCATCACCGAGCTGGAACCGGAGATGTTCTATTCCGACCAGAACCGTGCGGTCTACGCCCAGATGGCCACCTTGTTTGCCGAGAATGAGGCGGTGGACGTGGTCACCCTGGTGGATGCCCTGGCATCCAGCGACGCTTTCCAGGGAGCGGACGACGCCAAGATTTATGTTGCCCGCCTGGCGGAGACGGTTCCGGCTCTGTCCAATGTGGAGTCCTATATCCGCATTGTGCGGGAAAAATACCAGACCCGTCGCCTGATTGAAGCCGCCCGCTCCATTTTGCAGCAGACCGCAGAGGAATCCGATGCCGACATGCTGCTGGAGAGTGCCGAGCAAAAGATTTATGATATCCGCAGCGGCAAGGACAAGAGCGGCGTCAAGACGATCAAGGATTCCATCCTGGATGTCATCGCCACGCTGCAGAACCTCAGCGGCCCTGACCGGGAAAAATATGCGGGCATTCCCACCGGATTCACCTATCTGGATACTGTCCTGACCGGTCTGGGCCGTTCCGACCTGGTCATTCTGGCAGCCCGTCCCGGCATGGGCAAGACAAGTTTTGCCCTGAATATTGCCACCAATGTCGCCCGCCTGCAGAAGGTGCCGACCATCTTGTTCAGCCTGGAAATGACCTGCGAACAGCTGACCGACCGTATCCTGTCCAGCACGGCGGGCATTGACAGCCAGACCTTCCGTACCGGCCGCCTCAATGACTCGGACTGGAACGACCTGGTGGGTGCCAGCACTCTCCTGTACGATGCGCCCATCTATATGGATGACTCCTCGGGCATTTCGGTGCCCGAAATCAAGGCCAAGATCCGCCAGATCAACCAGGATCCCAAGAAGGACCGCATCGGACTGGTTATCATCGATTATCTTCAGCTGATGCAGTCCTCCAAACGTACTGAGAGCCGCGTGCAGGAAATCAGCGATATCACCCGGAACCTCAAGATCATGGCAAAGGAACTGAACGTTCCCGTCATTGCCCTGTCACAGCTGTCCCGTGCGGCGGAGAAGACCAGCGGTCGTTCCGATCACCGCCCGCAGCTGTCCGACCTGCGCGACTCCGGCTCCATCGAGCAGGATGCCGACGTGGTTCTGTTTCTCTACCGTGCCGCCTACTACAACAGCCAGAACGGCGAGGGCGAGCAGGCGGACGAGAACGTCGCCGAATGTATCGTTGCCAAAAACCGTCACGGCGAGACCACCTCGGTCAAACTGGGATGGGACGGTGCCCATACACGCTTTATGAATTTGGATTACAGCCATGACAACTTCAACGGTTGATCCGATCATCGAAAAAACAGAAGAATCCCTGCTGGCGTTCTGCCGGCAGCGCGGGCTGTTCAAGCCCGGCGACAGGGTCATTGCAGCCTGCTCCGGAGGAGCAGACTCCATGGCCCTTTTGCTGTTTCTTTACCGCTGCCGCCGACAGCTGAAAATCGAGGTGCTTGCCACCCACGTGGACCATGGAATCCGGGGGGAACAGTCCCACGCCGATGCCCGGTTTGTGGAGCAGTTCTGCCGTTCTCTGGGGGTGGAACTGTTTGTCTACGACGCCGAGCGGGAAGGCGTGGAAATCCCGCCCCATGCCAGCGAGGACTGGGCTAGGCGGCTGCGCTATGCCTGGTTTGATGCCCTGGCCCAGCGGGAGGAGGCCAAAATTGCCACGGCCCATACGCTGTCGGATCAGGCGGAAACTCTTTTGTTCCGCCTGGCGCGGGGAACAGGGCTTCACGGCATGACGGGCATTCCGGTGCGCCGGGGCGTCTATGTCCGGCCCTGCCTGTGCATCACAGGTGCGCAGACGGCGGCATACTGTGACGCACTTGGGCAAAGCTATGTACAGGACTTTACCAACGAGACGGATGACTATGCCCGCAACCGCATCCGTCACGGAGCCATGCCGGCCTTGGCCAGCGTGAACAGTGCGGCGGAGCGTTCCATCGGACGCTTCTGCCGCCAGATGCAGGAACTGGATGACTGGCTCACTGCCGAGGCGGCGGCACTTCTGCAGGCGGCCGCCCTGGAGGATGGCTATGACATTGGGCGGCTGCGGGAGGCTGATGGCCCCATTCTGACAACCGCCCTGCACAGTCTCATCGTACCCGAGCGGGACGCCGAGGAAAAGTACGTCAGCCTGCTCCGTTTCCTGATTTTACGGGGGGACGGCGCTCTTCAGCTGACCCAGGATGTGACATTCAAGGTCAAAAACGGGATCCTGCGGCGGATCGCTCCACCCGGGGCCCTGCCGCCGCCGGCACCGCCGCAGCCTGCTTTGCCAGGCGTTTACCGCCTGCCGGGGGGCTATACCATCGAGATCCGAGTGCAAAAGTATGAAGAATTTCTGAAAAATGAACCAATTTTCAAAAAAGACTTAAACTGTTGCGCAGATTATGATAAAATACAAAAGAGTATTTTACTGCGTACACGTCAGCCGGGGGACGATTTCCGCCCGGCGGGCCGTCATGTCAGGAAAACACTCAAAAAATTGTTCAACGAACTTGGTGTGAAACCGGAGGAGAGGGCATTGCTGCCGCTCCTGGCCGACGGCAGTGAAGTTGTCTGGCTGTGGGGCTGCGGATTTGCCGAGGGCCTTGCCCCCGACCGCAATACGCGGACGGTGCTGGCGGTGCATACTGAGAGGAATACGGAGGCTTGAATCCATGTATGATATGAACCGCGACATCGACCATATTCTGGTGTCGCAGCAGCAGCTGCAGGATAAGATCAGCGAGCTTGGCGCGCAGATCAGCCGGGATTACGACGGGCGGGAGCTCTTGCTCGTTTCCATCCTCAAGGGTTCTGTGGTGTTTATGGCGGATCTGATGCGCGCCATCACCATTCCCTGCGCCATCGACTTTATGGTGGTTTCCAGCTACGGCGGATCCAACACCACTACGACCGGCCTGGTCAAGATCGTCAAGGATCTGGATCAGGATCTGACCGGCAAGGATGTGCTCATCGTGGAGGACATCCTGGATACCGGTGTCACGCTTTCTCATCTGATGCCCATGCTGCGCATGCGCAATCCTCGCAGCGTCCGCATCTGTTCCATTCTCTCCAAGCCCAGCCGCCGCAAAGCGGACATCGAGCCTGATTACAAGGGCTTTGATGTGCCCGATGAGTTTGTGGTGGGCTATGGTCTGGACTACGATGAAAAGTATCGTAACCTGCCGTATGTCGGCGTTTTGAAACCCGAGGTCTATACCAAGGAGTAAAATCTGATGCCGGTGTTGCGGCGTCGAGAGTAGGAGTTGATTTTTTGCAGCAGAAACCTCGATTCAACGGCGGAATTCTGATTGCGGTTGTTTTGGTTCTGGCACTTTTGATGGTGACGATGTATTCGTCACTGTCGGGGACCCAGACCAGCACAATGGCGTATTCCGACGTGATTGAATACTTTGAAAACAATCAGGTCACCGCTTTCGACCTGGACCTGAACACCGGCATCATTGAGCTGAGCCTGAAAGAAGGGGCAAAGGCGCTGCCGGAAAATGCTCAGCAGCAAACCGAGGCCACTGGTCTTCTTCAGGAGCTGTCCGGCAATGAAAGCTATGGCCCTAAAAACGGCGGCACAGTGGTGGCCACCTACAAACTGCCCTATATCGATTACTTCCTCAGCACCCTGCGGGATGAGGGGCTGATCGAGCAGTATAATGAAGCCAATCCGGATGCTCCCATGATCTACGATATGTCTCCGGTCAAGCCGAGCATTCCGTGGATGGAACTTCTGCTCTATGTCATCATGATCGGCGGCGTAGCCTTCCTGTTCATCTCCATGTACCGCGGCGGCGCAGGCGGCAGCGGGATCATGAATGTGGGGCGTGCCAAGGTCAAGGACCAGCAGGAGAGCCAGCGCAAGGCAACCTTTGCCGATGTGGCCGGTGCAGAGGAGGAGAAGGCCGAACTCCAGGAAGTTGTGGAGTTCCTCAAGGCGCCCGAACGGTTCAATTCTCTGGGAGCCCGCATTCCGCACGGCGTGCTGCTGGTGGGCCCTCCGGGCACCGGTAAGACGCTGCTGGCCCGCGCCTGCGCAGGTGAGGCCGGTGTTCCGTTCTACGCCATTTCCGGCTCTGATTTTGTGGAGATGTACGTGGGCGTCGGTGCCTCCCGTGTGCGGGACCTGTTTGAAAAAGCCAAAAAGACCATGCCCAGCATCATCTTTATCGATGAGATCGACGCTGTGGGCCGCCAGCGCGGCACCGGCCTGGGCGGCGGCCACGATGAGCGCGAGCAGACCCTCAACCAGCTGCTGGTTGAGATGGACGGCTTTGATGCCAACGATGGCGTCATTGTCATGGCGGCCACCAACCGTGCCGACATTCTGGACAAGGCGCTGCTTCGTCCCGGCCGTTTTGACCGTCAGGTCTATGTAGGCCTGCCTGATGTGAAGGGGCGCGAGGATATTCTTCGGGTGCACACCAAGAACAAGCCCCTCGGCCCCGATGTCAACCTCAAGACCATTGCCCAGTCCACTGCCGGTTTCTCCGGTGCCGATCTGGAAAACCTCGTCAACGAGGCGGCTCTCCTGGCCGCCCGCAAAGGGAAAAAGGCCATCACCGAGCCCGAAATCGAGGAGGCTTCCATCAAGGTGGTGGCTGGTCCGGAAAAGAAGAGCCGTGTTGTCACCGACAAGGAAAAGCGCCTGACCGCTTATCACGAGGCCGGCCATGCGATCACCGGCTACTATTGCCCGACGCACGATCCTGTGCATCAGGTCA
>JAHZHS010000128.1:0-291 GCA_019420135.1 Oscillospiraceae bacterium
CTTCCGGTACGAGGGATACTGGATCTTTGCCGTGGCCCTCTACGACTTTTACTGCCTGATCTCCGCCCTGGTCTTTCTCATCCGGTCTCACCGGCGGCGGTCCCCCGCCCTCCTCGCCGTCAAGCAGATCAGTTTTGCGGCCTCCCTGGTCTCCATGCTCTCCCTGCAGACCGCCATGCTGGCCGCCTTTGACACCTCCTCCCCCGCTGCCCGCAGCCGTATGAACCTGATCACCGGGGCCGCCGTCTGCCTGCTTCTGGCCGTTCTGGGGCTAAGCATGGTGCTGCTGGC
>JAHZHS010000128.1:301-5627 GCA_019420135.1 Oscillospiraceae bacterium
GCAGCATGTGGAAGGTCTGCTTTAATCCCTGTGTCAGGAATCCCCCGGTCGTTTCCCGGCCGGGGGATCCGCTGTTCCGGGAAATACCGCAAAAACCCCGAAGCGGGGCCGGAAATTCCGGCCCCGCTTCGGGGTTGTGTAAGAAAAAGAAGAAGCAAGAAGATTGAGAAGACTTCTTCAGAGAATGGCGAATCAGGCGTTTTCTGCCTTGTTCTTGGCCTTTGCTTTCTTGCCGCTGCGGACGGCCATGACGATGCTGAGCACCGCCAGCAGGCCGAAGACCACATCGCAGACGATGAAGGCGATCTGCCACCAGGTGATGACCTCGACCACGCGCATGTTGGGGCTGACGCCGTTCATGGCGTTGGAGTTGGCCACGGTGTACAGGATGCGGGCGGTGGCGTTGCGCATGGCGCTGACGACGGTGGCGTCATCCTTGTACTCGCGCAGCTTGTCGGACCACTTGGTTGCATCGTTGCAGTCCCAGGCATCGCCGCCGGCCAGAACGCCCTGGACCACATCCATGTAGCTGTTGGAGTTGGAGAAGTCGGTGACGGCAAAGCCTTCCATGCCCCACTCACCGCGGAGGATGTTGGTCAGCAGGTTGTAGTCGCCGCCGGCCCAGACGCAGCCGATGCGGTTGAAGGAGGTCATGACGCAGTAGGCGTTGGCTTCCTCCACGGGGTACTCGAAGGCCTGGAGGTAGATCTCACGGGCGGCCTGCTCGTTGGTCCAGACGCAGATGCCGTCGCGGGCGGTCTCCTGGTCGTTGAGGGCGAAGTGCTTCATGTAGACGTAGACGCCCTTGGACTGGATGCCGGTGACCTCAGCCGCGCAGGTCTTGCCGGAGATGAAGGGATCTTCGGAGTAGTACTCGAAGTTACGGCCGGAGTAGGGAGTGCGGTGAATGTTGACGCCGGGTCCGTAGATGCCGGAGTAAGCCTTGCCGTTGGCCAGCAGGCAGTCATTGCCCATGCTGCGGCCCACCGCCTCGGCGATGGTGGGATCGAAGGTAGCCGCCAGCAGATCGGCGGAGGTGTAGCTGGTGGAGGAGGAACCGCCGGTCAGGGTAGCAGTGATGCCCTGGGGGCCGTTCTCATCCTTGGTGACCGGCTTGTTGACGCTGGCCACAGGAGCGGTGCAGTGGTAGGCCTGGCCGATGAGTTTGCTCATCTCGGCAAAGGTGACCTGATCCAGCAGGTTGCTCCAGGTGTACTCGGTGTCGTCCACGGTGATGCTGCCGTCCATGGGCACGCCCACGAACTGCGCCAGATTCAGGGTGCCCTCAGCGCCCATGGTGGGCATTTCGGAGGAGAGGGCGGCATCCTCGGGGATGTTTTCCACAGTGGCCTTCAGGGCGGCGACCAGCTGATCGTTGGCCGGGATCTGAACGGCAGCGCTGTAAGAGGTGGCGGTGATCTGAGCCTGAGGCATGGTGCCGGCCCAGTTGCTGCGGCTGACGTAGACGATGTCGTTGGAGGTATCGTCATCCACCTTGTTCAGGTCGCCGTGGTCCAGCTGGTTGGTGATGGCTGCACCGGTCTCGGCGGTGGCATAGGTGGTGGTGTCCAGGGAAGCCTGGTTGTACTGGACGGCCAGGGCAGCGTTGCCGGCGGCGGTCATGCGGGCGGTGTCCACAGTGCCGTTGGCGGTGTCGCCCAGGGCGGCCTTGGCGGCCAGGATGTTGTTCAGAGCCTCATGGGCGCCGTTGCCGGCGGCAAAGTAGTAGTTGCCGGCATCCACGATGTAGGTCTTGGCACCGTTGGCATCGTAGGAGCGCATCTCGCTCTTGTCCACGGTGACGGTGGCGGTGACGGTCTGGCCGGCGGGAACGCTGACCTTGGTGTAGCCCACCAGCTCGACGGAAGCTTTCTCCACGCCGTTCTGACGGTCATAGTCGGTGTAGGGGGACTGCATGTAGATCTGCACCGTCTCGGCGCCGTCCACGGCACCGGTGTTGGTGACATCCACGTTGAAGGTGAAGCTGTCGCCGTTGTCCTCCATGGTCATGGGGCCGTAGGAGAAGGTGGTGTAGGACAGGCCGTAGCCGAAGGGATAGGCCACGGTGGAGGCGTAGTCATAGTCGCCCACGTTGGCGTTGCCCAGGACGTAGTCCTCGTAGCGGGTCTCGTAGTAGCGGTAGCCGACATAGATGCCTTCCTGGTAGGCAACGTAGTACTCGTTGTTGCTGCCTGCGAATGCCAGGCCGGCCTCCGCCGCATTGGTGTAGGAGGTGGCATGGGCGTTCTGGATGGCGGGAGAGGTCAGGTTGTCGTAGCAGTAGGTATCCACCAGCTTGCCGCTGGGATTGACGGCGCCCTTGAGCAGGTCGCCGATGGCGTTGATGCCGGTCTGGCCGACCTCACCCACCCACAGGCAGGCGTCGATGCTGTAATCGGTGCCGCAGATGGCGGGGTTGAGGAAGTCCAGCTCGATGGGGTTGGTGGCGTTGAGCAGGACAACGATCTTCTGGATCTGGCCGGCGGCCTTGAGCTCTGCCAGCTTGGCCAGCAGATCCCGCTCCTCGGTGGTGAGGGAGAGGATGTTGCCGTCGCCGTCGCCGGAGTTGTACCAGGGCAGGTCGGCGCCCTCACCGCAGATACGGCCGAAGACCACGATGGCGGCGTCGCCGTACTGGGAGACCGAGTTCCACTCGGTGTCGGTGTAGACGCTCTGGGGAACCTCATTGACGAGGAACTCGGCGTTGTTGAAGATGTAGTTGTTCAGCGAGCCGGAAGCGGTGGCCAGGCCGTAGCTGGAGCCTGCGCCGGTGGTGTAGAAGTCCCACATGGTGGGATTGACCGAGAAGCCGTCAGCTTCCAGGGCATCCTTGAGCTTGGTGGCGTTGGAGGTATCCATGCCGCCGGAGCCGGTGCCGCCGTAGACGAAGTCGGCGGAGGTGGTGCCGAACAGGGTGATCTTGGCGCCCTCAGCCAGGGGCAGGGCGCTGTTGTTGTTGAGCAGCAGGGTGGCGCCGTTGGCCACAACGCTCTCGCAGACCTGGGCGGCGTTGGCAGCCTGGTCCTCGCTGGAGGTGAAGTCGGCCTCAAAGTAGGTCTGGCCGGGATCGCCGATGGTCTTGGTGGACTCGGTTCCGAGGACCATGTTGATGATGGAGGCATAGTTGTTGGCGATGGGGCCGCCGATCATAGTCACGGCGAACAGCACCACAAACACCACGCTCAGGATCTTCCACAGCAGGGAACCTTTTGCCTTGGCGTTTTTCTGTTTCATAAAGATTCCTCTCTTGTTTGTTCAGTCAGACGGACCGGGTGCCGATTATTCGTTGCCGGTGATGTCCAGGGTGTCCACAGACATCTCAACGATGCGGTAGGACAGGGTGGTGTCGTCGGGAGCCTTGGAGGGATCCTCAACGGTCATGGTGATCTCCTTGCCGTACTTGGCCAGGAAGTCGGCGGAACCGTCCTCGCTGCCTGCGGGGAAAGCCACGGTGGTCATGGCGTCGGTCCAGTTGGCGGTATCCAGCATCATGTTGGTGGCGTAGCCGTTGCGGCCGTAAGCCTTGCCGTGCTGCTCGAAGTAGATGCGGGTGGGAACAGACAGGGTCACATCCACATGGTTGGCGTCGCCGTCGGCGGAAGCCTCAGAGGTGTAGGTGCCGCTGTAGATGATGGTCTTGTTGCCCTTGACGCCGGGGTCGGTGGTGCCGAAGATGTCGTTCTTGTAGTAGAGGTCGTAGGTGTTGTCGCTGTTGGTGACCAGCATGATGTCGTCGTTGGAGTACCAGCCGATGGCATCCAGGTAGCTGGCGTTGCTCAGCATGTAGGTGGCGCTGATCTCAGCGCTGCCGGAGCTGCAGCCGGTCATGGAGACAGCCATAACAGCCGCCAGAGCACCTGCGGCCACGGTCTTTGCAATATTGGTACGAGTCATTGTTGTTTTCCTCCTTCTTTTTCCGGTTCCGCACCCTCTGCGGAACCCCTGTGATCCCATTTTGTCAAAATGCACAGTTTTCTTCAACGGATACCGCGTAACCCCCGGTTTTCACATCGTCTTTTGGATTTTTTCATCGTAACCGGGCGCCTCCCGGGGTATTCCGGGCCTTCCGGATGCCCAAAAGAGAGCTTTTTACCCCTGGCGCACCGCGCCTTTCTCCGCGCCCAAGAGCCGCTATTTTCTGCGTTTCACCGCATTTTATCCGCATTATCATGCAAAAAGCAGCCCTCCCGGAAGAGGCCCGGGAGGGCTGCTTTGCTATTTTGCACAAATTTTACACTTGTATTTGTGCATATTGACTGTTTCGTGGTGGATTATTTTGTTTCCGGCGGTTCGGGGGCAAAGAGCAGCAGATCCAGAGAGAAGACGCCGTCCTTCTGGCCGGCGGAGAGGGTGCCGCCGTATTTCTGGACGATGCGTTCCATGCTGCGCATGCCGAAGCCGTGGTAGCGGGGGTCCCGCCCGCTGCGGGGCAGGCCGTCCGCAAAGGTGAGCTGCCCCTCAAAAGGGTTTTCCACATGGACGCTGACCATATTGCCCTCCCGGGATGCGGTGAGGGAGATGAACTTTTTCCGGCCGGCAGGCAGGCGTTCCACCGCCTCCACGGCGTTGTCCAGGGCGTTGCCGAAGAGGGTGTACAGGTCCAGCTCCTCCACAAAATCCAGGTCGGGGCCGTGGACCAGGCTGGTCAGCTCGATGCCCCGGCCCTGGCAGAGGGCCCGGCGCTCGGTGAGCAGCACGTCCAGGGCGGCGTTGCCGGTGTGGATGTAGACGTCGTACTGCTGGACGCCCTGTTCCAGCTTTTCCATCTGCCCCGAGGGGATCTGGCCGTGAAAACTGCGCAGCAAAGCCTTGAGGTCGTGGTATTTCTCGTTGACCAGCTCCATGCTGCTCTTGCCTGCCTCGTACTGGGCGCGCTGGGTTTTCAGGATGCGGCGCATCTCGTCCACATCGTGGGAGAGGCGGGCCTGCTCCATGACGCCGAACTGCAGAATCAGGATGAAGACGCCGGTGAGCATGGAGTAGAGGCTTTCGGACAGGACGGCCACCTCATTGCGGCCGGGGTTGTCCTGGGTCAGGCGGGCCATGCCGATGCACAGCAGCATGATCCCGAAAGAAAAGACCGCCTTGAGTTTGTTGTCGAAGTTTTCGTTGCGGCGGCGGGTGAAGGGCCGGAAAGCACAGAACAGCACCGCAAAGGTCCCGCCGTAGCAGAGCAGGTCCACCGCCAGAATGCCTGCCGGGTCCCCGGCCAGCCGTGCCATGGGCGGGAGGAGCTTGACCAGCGTTTTGAAGCTGCCGGCGATGTCCTGGGAAATGTAGCCCGAGGAGGCCACGAACAGGGCCGACCAGAAGGTCGCCGTTGAGA
>JAHZHS010000128.1:5637-6058 GCA_019420135.1 Oscillospiraceae bacterium
AGAAGGTTTCCTCATAGCAGAACCAGGTACAGAGGATGAGCAGCAGATACACTCCCATCATGCTGAGGGTCCGCCCGGCAAAGCCCAGGGCGGAGGCGTCCCGCAGATAGAGGAAGGTGCTGCACAGCTCGGTGAGGACAAAGGCCGCCGCCACGCCGGCCAGCACCCGCAGCCAGAACCGGGGCCGGCGGCGCAGGGGGTAGGCGAACACCTGCATGCCCACCGCCGCCTGCAGAAAGAGCAGCAGCAGCCGAATATTGGCATACCAGTCCGGCATGGTCTCACCTCCCTCCGCCCTTGTACTGGGCCAGGGCCTGCAGAAATTCCTTGCGGCGGGACTTGCTCACGGCCAGCCGGTCGTCGCCCACCACGACCTCGTCGCCGTAGACCCCCCGCACGTATTTGAGATTCACCAGGTAGC
>JAHZHS010000129.1 GCA_019420135.1 Oscillospiraceae bacterium
ATCCGCTACATCACCCGGGATGCCTGGATGCCCAAGATGCGCTCCCACGAGATCAGCCTGGCCATGGATACCCGCATCCGGGAACTGGGCGGCGACATCTGGTACCATTCCGAGGCGGCGGCCATCCTCACCGATGGGAACAATGCCATCTGCGGCGTCCGCCTGACCGACGGCACCGAGATCGCCACCCGCCATGTCATCGCCAACTGCGCGCCCCACCTGGTATTCGGCAAACTGATGGACCCCAAGGCCGTCACCGAGGCCCAGCGCCGGGCCACCAACGCCCGCACCTTTGCGGGGCGGGGCTTCTCGCTGTTCCTGGGCCTCAACAAGTCGGCTGAGGAGCTGGGCATCAAGAGCCACAACTACTTCATCTACGATACCGCCGACACCGTCAGGCAGTATGACCTGATGAAAAAGGTCGCCACCAACCATGCCCAGGCTACCGTCTGCCTGAACAACGCCTACCCCGCCTGCTCCCCGGAAGGCACCTGCATGATGTATTTTACCACCCTCATCATGTCGGACGACTGGGGCAATGTGCCGGAAACCGACTACTTCAAGGCCAAGGACCGCCTGGCTGAGGATATGATCACGGTATTTGAGCGGGAGACCGGCTGCCGGATCCGCGACGCCATTGAGGAGATCGCCGTGGCATCCCCCACCACTTACGCCCGGTACTGCGGCCACCCCGAGGGCGTCATCTACGGCTACGAGACCGCCGGCTGGGACAGCCTCATGCCCCGCATGATGATGCTCCGGGAGGATGCCGCCCTCCATCCCGGCCTGCGGTTTGCCGGTGGCTACGCCATGCGTTCCAGCGGCTATTCCAGCGCCTATGTGTCGGGCGATCTGTCCGGCCGTCAGACCGTGGGCGATCTCAAGAAGGAGGCGCAGTGATATGAACTTCAAAAAACAGATCTTCGGCTTTATGGATATGCTCCGGTTCAAAAAACTGGTGCCCAACCGCCGCAAGGCGCTGGCCTCCGGCGCCGACACCCCCCTGCCCGTGCGTTACCGCGTCAACGACCAGGCCCGGGCCCTGCATCCCGGCCGCATGCAGGTGGAAGTCACCGCCGTGCGCCCCCTCACCGACCGGATGACCGAACTGACCTTCCGCCGCACCGACGCCGATGCCTTCCCCTTCTTCCGGGCCGGACAGTATGTCTCGCTCCAGGGCACGGTGGACGGCAGCGTGGTCAGCCGTCCCTACTCCATCTCCTCCAGCCCCCGGGAGGCACTGCAGAACCGCCTCACCCTGGGCATCGAGGATGCGGGGTTCTTCTCGGACTATCTCAACCGCCAGGCCAAGGTGGGGGACCGCTTTGTCATGACCGAGCCCGCCGGTGAATTCCACTACGAAACCCTGCGGGACAAAAAACAGATCGTCTGCGTGGCGGGCGGCAGCGGCATCACCCCCTTCCTCTCCATGGCCAAAAGCCGCAAGGAGGGGGACGAGGCCTACGAGATGCTGCTCTTCTACGGCACCCGGGACGCGGCCCATCTGGCCTACAAGGCTGAGCTGGACGCCCTGGCGGCCGAAGGCGCGCTGAAGGTGGTCTATGTCCTGAGCGACGAGACCCGGGAAGGCTACGAGCACGGCTTTGTGTCGGCCGGGCTGATGGCAAACTACGCCGATCTGCAGAATGTGACCTTCTTCCTGTGCGGCCCGGCGGCCATGTACGCCTTCCTGCAGAAGGAGCTGGCCCCGCTGCATCTGCCCCTCAAGGCGGTGCGCAAGGACGCCACCTGCTGCGGCGCCCGGGCGGTGGAAAATCCCCGCACCTTTACCCTCACCGTCCACATCCGGGACAAGGTCCCCCAACAAGTGCCGGGCCGGCGGCTGCGGCTACTGCCACAGCAAGTGGCTGGCCGGGGACTATGTGGTGGCTGACGGCCGGGATGGCCGCCGTGCCGCCGACCGCAAGTTCGGCTTTATCCACCCCTGCGTCACCTATCCCCAGGCTGACATGGAAATCGACGTGCCGCCTGCCGAGTGAATCTGCCTCTCAGAAGGCCCGGCCGTTCGGCCGCTGCAGATACCATCCCTGAGGGCCTCCCCCCGGTGGGGAAAACCCTCTGAAACCAGCAAAGCCCCGGCCGGACGGTCGGGGCTTTGCTGGTGTCTCTTTTCAAGCAGGGGGAAAACGATTATACTGGTACAGAATCAAAAAGGGGAAAAGAGGTTTTTGCATGAAACGCAGATTGGGCGCCGTGGTGCTGGCTCTGGCCATGCTGCTCCAGGCTTTGCCGGTATGGGCGGAGGATCTGCCGGCCGACGGCGGGGCAGCTCTCCCGGCGACGGCGGAGACGGCCGCACCGGAGCAGGAGACGGCGGAGCAGTCCCGGCCGGAGGAGAAGGTACTCCGGCTGCAGACAGAGGGGGTCGGAGCGGACCAGGCCGACGGGGACGAGCTGTTCGGGGAGTATCTGCAGCGGCTCCTCTACCCGGACAGGGTGCCGTCCACCCTTTCCAACTGGGCGGAAGACAGCGACTACTTCAACGAGAAGGAGCGCCAGGTCTACGATACAATGAAAACCTTCTGCACCGAGGTGTCGGACGGAAAGCGCACCCAGACCAACGACTGGTGGATCCCGGTGGAGGCCACAGTGCAGCTGGAAGGCCGCACCGAGGAAGAAGCCCTGCAGTCGGTGGTGAATTTTGACAAGGTATCCATGGCACTCTATTATGGGGACGGCTACGAACTGTATTGGCGCAACGACGAGGAATTCCCCTATGAGTATGTCTACACCGTGTCCGGCGATACCCTCACGCTGCAGGGGCTTCGCGTGGGGATCGTCGTGTCGGTGGACTATCGTGCCCAACCGGACGACCCCTACCATGTGAATCCCGAAAAAACGGGAGCCGCCCGGAAAGCGGTGGAAAATGCCCGGCAGATTGCGGCCTCCTATGAGGGCAAGACGGATTATGAAAAGCTCAAGGGCTTTCTGGATACCATCTGTGATCTGGTGAGTTACGATATGGACGCCATGGAAGAACCGGTTGTTTATGGAGATCCCTGGCAGCTGGTCTATGTCTTTGACGGGGACCCGGACACCAACGTGGTCTGTGAAGGATATGCCAAGGCCTATCAGTATCTGTGCGATCTGGCGGGAATTCCCTGCTACCTGATGTTCGGGCCTTTTGCGGTGGACGGCGAAGAGCAGCCCTACTATCATATGTGGAACAGCGTTATCCTGGAGGGAAAGACCTACCTGGTGGATCTCACCAACTGCGACGGCACAGCCATGGGAGCACCGGACCAGCTGTTTCTGCGCGGCGCTGCGCGCAATGAGGACGGCAGCTATGATTTCCCTGTTTTTGTGAGCGGGGTGATGTACCTTCTGAACTACACCCCATGGGATTACAGCGAGGGAGGCCAGCTTCCGGATGAAGCACCCTTCCGCCTGGCGGAACAGGATTATCCCCGGAACTGGGGTCTGGCGATGGCACCGGTGCCGGAGGGACTGGAATACGGGGATGGGTATTCCCAGGCACTTTTCGGCGCGACCGAAGAGCCCGACTGGAGCACAGCCGGCTGTGCCGAGGTGTACGGCAACGGCTGGGTCGTCATCAATGGAACGGGGAATTTCAGCGTCACGGCGACCCTCACCAACGGGCAAAGTTATACGGTGTCCGGCACCGCGGGCCCGCGCAGGATGACCCCCACGGTGGCCGTGGCCCAGGATAAGACCTATGACGGCAGCACAACCGTCACCGTTACCGATGTGCCGCTGGAAGGCATCATCAGCGACGGGGAGGTGGCGGTGGACCTCAGCGGGGTCACCGGCACGCTGTCCGGTGCGGGGGCGGGCCATTACGATACCCTGACCCTCCAGGGACTCAGGCTGACCGGCCGCCGGGCGGATTGCTACACCATCGAGGATACCGTCCAGGTATCCACCGATGTGACGGTGGAACCGGCCGCCGCCCCCGCGGTGGCGGAGCAGGCGGTGCAACAGGCCGTGGACTATGCCGGAACCGGCAGACTGTCCCTGGCCGGGCTGCTTCCCGCCGACGCGGGCGCCCTGACCTACGAGGCGGGCACCGCCCAGGACCCCGCAGGCATTGTGCAAAACTGGACGGTGGACGCCGACGGTACCCTTACCTATACGCTGGCGGGCACCGGCAAGGAAGCCCGGGCGGTGCTGCCGGTCACCGTGCGCTCGGCCAACTATGCGCCGGTCACGGTGCCGGTGGTGCTTGCCCTCTCCGGGACGGCAGGGGAGAACACCCCCGCGCCGGAAAAAACGCCTGCCCCGGAAGCCACCCCGGCGCCGGAGCAGACCGCCCGGCCCGCGGAAACCCCTGCCGCCACCCCGGCCTCCACGGCTCCCGCCGCGGCAGCCCGGGTGACCGCCATTCCCCAGACCGGTGACAACAGCAACCCCACCCTGTGGGTCGTGCTGCTGACGGTGAGTGCCCTGGCCCTGGGCGGGCTGGCCCTGCTGCGCCGCAAGGGCGGCCGCTGAAACAGCAGAACAGCGCAGCTGCGCGGAAGCGTCGGCCCTGTCCCGGGCTGAGGTTTTATTCCGAAGTCTGCCGGGTCCAGTTCTCGGCGGCGGTGTTCAGGGCGTCGGAGAGCTCTTTCTGATCTTTCAGGTAGCTGAGAATCGGGTCCCACACCCCGTCAATCCAGCCGGCGGGCTCCCAGAAGCGGGAGGCGGGCAGGTCGCACAAGGCGCGGTACTCCTGGTATCGTTCCGGCTCCAGGGGGACACCGTGGTCTTCCACGGCCGCATACCGCTGCGCATCCGCCGTGCGGTTCCAGAGCGCATACTCACTGTCATAAATGTCCCCCACAAAACCGTCCTCGCTCAGGGCGTACGCCAGGAATTCCCAGGCCTCCTCCGGGTGCGCCGAGCGGGAGGAGATGCCAAAGCAGTCGGCGTTGGACTGACGGAAGGTACCGTCCTCCCCCACCGGCAGGGGAATCAGCTCCAGCTCCACATCGTTGTCCCGCTCAGCGCAGGAAATGTTGTAGAATAGATTCTCATAATCGGCGCCGCTTACGCCGGGGGTGAACAGGGTGCCATCCCAGAAACCGGGGGACCACCAGAACTGGGCATCGGGAATCCGGTAAAAGTTCTGCCCGTCCCCGATCAATGTCTTTGCGGTTTCAAACAGGGGGGTAAGCTCCTGGGCGGAGGCGGCGCTCCGGAAATCATCCAGGTTGACCAGGATCATATCCGAAACCAGGGTATCCACATAGGACGAATTCATGACGCCGAACAGAGTCAGATCCTGCCCCTCCTCATGCCACTGCCTGCCCAGGTCCAGAATCCCGGACCAGGTCAGCTGCCGGGGATCCCAGTCCAGGCCGAGGGAATCGGCCAGCGTCCTGTTATAGATCAGATAGGGCGGGTTCAGCGCCAGGGGCACGGCGCGCAGAGTGCCGGAAGAATCCCGCAGCGGGTCAAGAATGTCGGTGTTCAGGTCGGAAAGAAAACTGCAATCTTCCAGATAGTCATCCAGCCCCAGCAGCACGTCGGTCCCCAGCACCGCCGAGGTATCCAGCCCGTAGCCGGACAGCAAAAGGATATCCCCCACGTCCCCCGTCATCAGCCGCAGGCTGAACTGCTCGGAATACTGATCCACATGGGTGCGGAACTCCTCCTCCGAGGCAAAGGCGGTATCCCAGGTGATTTCGATTTCGGGGTGCAGCTTCTGGAACATCCGGATGGTGGAATCCAGGGCACTGATCTGGTAGGGGGCGGTGATGGTCAGGGTCGTCCCGGCCTCCTCCGTCAGGTAGGGGGAAAACGTCCAGCGGTACTGCGTATAGGTGATGGGCGGCTCGTAATTTTCCGCCGTGATCACGCTGAAATATACCCGGTACTGGTTGTCCACGGCAAAATCTGCCATGCTGATCCGGTTGTCCTCATAGTCCAGCCCGGTGTCCTCGCTCCAGTCGAAAAGCTCGTACCGGACTTTGCCGGTTTCGGGGTCGTGGCACTGGATCTGGCCG
>JAHZHS010000013.1:0-19007 GCA_019420135.1 Oscillospiraceae bacterium
CACCTTGGTGTGGCAGGTGCAGCCCAGGCAGGCGCCCAGACCGCAGGCCATCTTGTTTTCCAGGCTGGCCTTGCAGGGGGTGCCCGCTGCCGCGCAGAGCTTTGCCACGCCCCGCATCATGACGGTGGGGCCGCAGGTCAGCACCAGGTCGTACTGTTTGGGGTCCAGCAGGTCGGTGACCAGGCCGTGGTGGCCCGCCGCACCGCTGTCTGTGGCAATGCCGATGCTGGCGCAGCAGGGCTGGAACGCCTCCATGCCGTAGGGCTGATCCCGGAAGCCCACCATCAGGTCGGGCTTGCAGCCGGCAGCAGCCAGCTCCTTGCAGAGCAGCAGCAGGGGCGCGGTGCCGATGCCGCCGCCCACCACAGCCACACGGCCTGCCGCGGCGGCGCCGGCCACATCAAAGCCGTTGCCGCAGGGGCCGGTGAGGGTCAGGCTCTGGCCCCAGGCCAGGCGGGCCAGCTTCTGGGTGCCCTCCCCCTTGATCTGATAGAGGAAGGTCAGGGTGCCTTCCTGGGCATCCACGTCGTGGACGCTGATGGGCCGGGAGAGCACCGGGCTCTCGTCGGCGGCCCAGGCACGGAGCATATAGAACTGCCCCGCCTTGGGCATGGGGCCCTCCTTGGGCAGCGCCACCGTCAGGCGGCGGATATCGGGCGCAGGCGCACTCTGGCGCAGCACCCGCACATTACAGCTTGTTGCACTCACTCTGGATATCCTCCCTCATACGCACGCACTCGTTGTAGGCGGCCTCATCGAAGGCGACGCCGGGCTGCTTTTTCCAGGCCAGCAGGATGCCGCGGCTGGAATTGACCACGCCGCCGTTGCCCTGCTTCATGTAGAGGGCGATGTCGCTGGCCTTGCCGCCCTGGGCGCCGTAGCCGGGGATCAGGAAGAAGGTGTCCTGGTAGCGGGCACGGATCTCGGAGGCCTCCTCACCGGTGGTGCCGCCGATGACCAGGCCCACCGAAGAGTAGCCCCGCTCGCCCATGTAGTCGGCGCCCAGCTTGGTCAGGGCGTCGCCCACCATGGTGTAGACGGTGCGGCCGTCGGCCAGGGTCTGGTACTCAAAATCCATGCGGCCGGGGTTGGAGGTGCGGCAGAGGACAAACACGCCCTTGCCCTGCTCCTTGCAGTAGGGCAGGTAGGGGACGATGGAGTCGAGACCCATGTAGGGGGCCAGGGTGACGATGTCGGCCTCGAAGTCACCGGTGAAGTGGGCCTTGGCGTACATCTCGGCGGTCTTGGCAATGTCGCCGCGCTTGATGTCGGCAATGACCGGCAGGCCGGTGGCACGGGCCATCTTGAGGGTCTGCTGGTAGGCCAGCATGCCGTCCATGCCCAGGGACTCATAGTAGGCGATCTGCACCTTGTAGCAGCCCGCCACACCCTTGGTGGCGTCGATCAGGCGGCGGTTGAAGGCCACGATGTTCTCCCCTGCGGTGAGCGCGGTGTCGGTCTCGGGCAGGTAGGAAATCTCGGTGTCCAGCCCGACGCAGACGGGGCCGTTCTTTGCAACGCTGTCGTACAGTTTGTCCATGTTGGTCATTGTTTTCCAGCTCCTTTTGTTCTCCTGTGTATCCCTTTGTGTATCTCAGCCCTTGAAGTCGGCGCTGCGGTAGGTCTCCTTGCCGGCTTTCAGGGTCAGCATAACCTTGCCGTAGAAGCTCTGGCCGTCGTAGGGGCAATTCTTGCTCTTGGAGTGCAGCTCGTCGGCATGCACGGTAAACATATGGTCGATGTCCACCAGCACCAGGTCGGCGTCAAAGCCGGGGGCCAGCAGGCCCTTGGTGGACAGGCCCAGCACACCGGCGGGTCCTGCGCTCATGAGGGCACTCAGGTGTTCCAGCGGCAGGCCGCATTCCCGGCAGAGCTTGGTGTAGCAGACCGCAAAGGCTGTCTCCAGACCCACCATGCCAGCGGCGCCCCTGGCCTTGTCCTCGGCAGTGTGGGGGGCGTGGTCGGTGCCGATGCAGCTCACCGTGCCGTTGCGGATGCCCTCCACCAGGGCCTCCACATCGTCGGCCTTGCGGATGGGCGGGTTGACCTTGTACTGCAGGCGGCTGTCGTCAAACCACAGGTGATGGGGTGTGACCTCGCAGGTGACCCGGGCGCCGCTGTACTGGGCCTGACGGATGGCGCGGATGGCCTCCTTGGTGGAGACATGGCACATGTGCAGGCGGGTGCCGTAGTACTCGGCCAGGTGGCAGTTGCGCACCGTCTCGATGTTCTCGGCCAGCTCCAGCAGGTGATCCAGCGTCTTGCCGTCAAAGTTTTTGGTGATGGAGACGGTCTGGTTGCAGTCGCACAGGCCGATCTCCTTGGCCTTGGCCATGACCTCGTGGGCGATCTCCGCCGAGGAGCAGACCGGCTTGGTGTTGGGCATCAGGTTGACGAAGGTATACCCGCCTGCCGCGGCAGCTGCACTGCCGGTGGCGATGTCCTCCTTGTATTCAAAGCCCGGCGTGCGCCAGTGGCAGTGGGTGTCGATGAAGGCGGGCATCAGGATCAGGCCCTTGGCCTCGATCACCTGCTCCCCTTCCGGGACGGGCAGATCCACGCCGAATGCGCGGATCTTTCCATCGCGGATCCACACGTCACAGCGGGTTCCGTTCACATCCTTGGCATGCTTGACGATCATCCGTGTTACCTCCGTTTTGCTTCCGATTTGACGGCGTTTGGGCAAAAAAAAACTTCTCCCCGAAAGGAAAAGTCAAAACAAGACCACGGCGAAACCAAACAGCGCCGCCATACCATTCTTCTCACCGCTGGGATAGCGGAAACGGGAAACACACAGCATGGACGGCGACGCTCCTTTCGCTTGTTTGTGCGCAGTTTGCCTGCTGCGGCACAGATTTTATATATTCTAACATGGCGCGCCAGGTGTGTCAACACAAAACGACTGCATTCGCAAAAAACCGGGCGGCTGCCGCTTCCGCCCGGTTTTCACTACCTTATTATTTATAGGGACAAAGAGGACGCTTTTGGGAAAGTCCGGAGTCCTCACCGGTACACGCCCCTGATTTCAGGTGATCCGGGAGGCATACGTGGACCAGAAATAGCTGAGCTTGTAGGCATCCTGGGCTCCGTCCGGCACACGGAGGTTTGCCTCACAGCCCCGCAGCAGTTCCTGCCCCGGTGTGCAGGCGGTGGGATCTGTCTGTTGCAGTACAATGGTTTCCAGCACATCACATCCCGCAAAGGCGCCGTCCGCAATGGCCGTCACCGGCAGGCCCTGCCAGTGGGTGGGCACCGTCAGTGTGCGGCGGGTGCGGCCCTCCTCCGTCACCCCGGTGAGCAGTGCGGCACCATTCCGGGCTTCAAACAGAAAGCAGCCGAGATCCGAGTCATCCCCCTGTGCCGTTTCGCCGGTGGCCATGGCGGGCATGGCGGGGACGGCAATCTCTGTGGGGCTGGTGTCCCCCAGTTCTGCTTTCAGGTCCCGCACCAGATTGCGGGTGTTGAGCTGGCGCCCCGCCTCGTTGAGGTGAAAGTTGGTGTCGTAAAACCAGGCGGGGTCCAGAATGCAGGTATGAGGGTCCCCCAGAATGGGGAAGTCCAGCTGTCCGCGCAAAAAGTCATAGTAGGCATCGGCATCGCCCTGGACGGCGGCGGCATTCATGGGACAGAACCGGTAATAGACCTGCGCCCCCTGTGCCTCGGCTGCGGCCGCCCAGGCGTTGATCTTTTCCACAAACTCCGGGTCCAGGACCGTTTCTTCCAGCAAAACGGGAGTGTTGACATCCCATCCTCCGGGCATCCGGTTGGCGGCGCAGTCCGCCCGCACATCCCCGTGGGCATCGAAGGAGGAACGCCGGTAGACGCCCTCCGGCACCGGCTTTTCTCCCCGCAGGAAATAGTTTGCCTTGCGGGCGGCAAAGTACGGGAATTGCCCCATCAGCGCCCCGAAATGGGCCGGGTCCAGCCGGGTGAGCAGACCAAAACTGCCGTCCAGGGCCTGCCAGGTGGACTCGGCGTTGAAGTAGCAGGACAGGGTCTGCTGTTGCTGTTCCGGGGAGAGAATGACAATGTCCCCCGCCTGGAACTGCCCCTGGGACAGTTCCAGCATCACCTGGGTGCCGAGGGCTGCGTACAGCCCGAAATTGACGGCGGTATAGCCGGGGAATTCCTCCTCCAGCAGAGTGCTGTCCACCCCGAAGGCCACGCTGCTGCCGCCCACCAGAACGATGCGGGGCCCCGGCGCCTGTTCCAGCAGGGCACACTTGTCCCCCAGCGCTCCCAGAAAGCTCTCGTCATACTGAGCAGGCAGGCCAAAGCCGCAGCCCAGCAGAACCAGGGGGCCCAGCAACAGCAGGGCCAGTACCTGAAGCCACAGTTTCCGTTTCACAGCGTTCCTCCGTCAGAATTGGAAGTAGATGAAGGCGTTCCCGGCCCCCTTGGCCAGCAGCGACAGCCAGGCCAGCGCCGCACAGGCTGTGAGGAAAAAGACCGTCCCCGCCGCCCGGCGCTCATTGCGGATGGGAACAGGCCAGGATTGCAGCCGCACCAGAAGCAGTACCCCCAGCACCAGCTGAGCCAGGTCTGCACCGGTCATTCCCAGCCGAGGCAGAGAGGCCCAGCCGGTGGGCAGGGCCGAGATGAGGGTAAGGGCATCGGCCACGCTCCCCGCCCGGAAGAAGATCCAGGCAAAGCAGACAAAGGCAAAGGTCAGGCAGCGTCCCAGCCACCGGGGCGGTGCGGGCAGCCGGGAAGCCAGCAGCGTCTCCCCCACCATGGCCGCGCCGTGCAGCCCGCCCCAGATAACAAAGGTCCAGTCTGCCCCGTGCCAGAGTCCGCTGGCCAGAAAGACGATGAGAATGTTGAGGCAGTGGTGGACGGTACCGCAGCGGCTGCCGCCCAGAGGGATATAGAGATAATCGGTGAGCCAGCTGGTAAGACTGATATGCCAGCGGCGCCAGAACTCCCGCACCGAGCAGGCGGTGTAGGGAGCGTCGAAGTTTTTCATCAGGCGGATGCCCATGAGCCGGGCGGCACCGCAGGCAATGTCCGAGTAGCCGGAGAAATCCCCGTAGATCTGCAGGGCGAACAGCACGGTAGCGGCCACCACCGCCGGACCTGCCGCCGTTGCCGGGGAGGCATAGACCGGTTCCACAAAGGGGGCGGCAAAATCCGCAAGCACCAGCTTTTTGCAGTACCCCCGCAGAAGCAGCTGCATCCCCGCCTGAACATCCTCCCGGGAAGGCCCGACAGCCCTGCGCAGCTGAGGCAGCAGGTTCTGGGGGCGCTCGATGGGCCCCGCCACCAGCTGGGGAAAGAAGGAGACAAACAGGGCGTAATACCCGAAGTGCCGTTCCGGCTCCATGTTGCCCCGGTAGACGTCGATGACATAGGAGAGGTTCTGGAAAGTATAGAAGCTGATGCCCACCGGCAAAAGCAGCGCCGGAGCCCCAAGCCCGAACAGGGACGCCGCAAAGCCCAGGTACTTGAACAGAAACAGGATGCCCAGGCAGGTGCCCAGGGCCAGGGCCAGCCAGGCCCGTTTGGCAGCTTTGCTTTGGGCCGCGGCCACCCGCCGGGCGGCGAGATAGCAGACGCCGGTGGCCAGAAGCAGCAGCGGAAAGGTCTGGGGCTGTCCGGCGGCGTAAAACAGCCAGCTGGCCGCCAGCAGCACCACCCAGCGCCGGGCGGGCGCCGTATGCCGCCAGCAGAGCAGCACCAGGGGAAAAAGCACCACAAATTGGGCGGAGATAAAGTTCACGGTGCATCCCTCCCCCGCCCCAGCCAGACAAGAGCCAGCACCAGTGCTCCCAGCAGCAGCTGCTGCAGCGTAGCGCCGCAGACCAGCGCCGCCAGGGCAGCCAGCACCGCCGTCAACAGGACCAACATCATAAGTACTCCTCCAGCCAGGAAATCACTTGTCGGGTGCGCAGCCGGGCACCCTCGGTGGAAAGGTGGTTGTCGGTGCCGTAGAGATACCGCCCCGGCCAGAGGGAGTCCTCCAGCGTGCCCAGCACCGGCACACAGAGAGAGTCCCTCAGGCTGGCGTCCAGCGCCGCCCGGGCCTCGGGGGTGCTGTCCTCCGACAACGCCAGGGAATTGCGCGGGGCGTAGGTAAAGAACACCTGCACCCCTTTTTGCTGAAACGCCTCCATCATGGCGTTGAAGGGCGTCACAAACTGTTCCGCAGGCAGGCCGTGGGTGGTATACTCCACCGCCAGGCCGTAGACCGGTGTATCGTCGGCGGCATTGGGACGGTAGAGGCAGTAGTCCCCGTACTCGTTGTAGCTGGGGGTGTCGGTGGGGTTGCCGTCCTCGTCAAAGTCCGCCGGGGAGAGGTCGTAGCTCTTTTCCGGCAAGGAGGCTCGGGTGGTCAGGTACTCCCCCAGTGCGGCAAAGGCCCCGCTGGTCCGGCGCAGGTCCAGCCCCGCCAGCATCTGGTAGTTGGCCTCCATCAGGCAGAAGAATTCGGCGTCCAGCTTGTCGGTGGTGCAGAACTGCCGCCGGGCTGCATCGAACTCGGGGGAATCCAGCAGGATATCCCCCTCCCCCATGCAATTCAGGATCAAGAGCAGCTGGGGTGTGGCATTGGTGTAGGCAAACACCCCCATGTTTACCACCTCGTAATCGGGCAGGGCCTCGTCCAGCAGGGCGCTGTCGTAACCGAAGCGGGTGGAGGAGCCGGAGAAGAGCACCAGCTTTCGGCGGTCCTGCAGCGAGACCAGCCGGTCGTACTTGTCGGCAAAGGCGGCAAAGTAGCCGCCGCTGTACCGGGGCGCCGTGGCCGCCTGCAGGCGGAGGGTGCGCAGGTTGGGGCAGTTCTGGACCGGATCGGCGCCGGGGTCGGTGATGTCGTCAAAGAGGGTGAGTTCGGTCAGGTTGGGGCAATCGCGGACGGCCCCCTCGGCCAGGCGACGGAGCCCCCGGGGCAGGACGATGCTCTCACAGGGCAGGCCGGAGAAAGCCCCCGCGGCGATGGCGGTGACCGGTTTGCCGTCCAGCCGGGCGGGCACGGCAATGCAGCTGTCCAGGGAGGTGCACCCGGTGATGGTGACCCCTTCCCCTGCCGGTTCCCAGGTGAAGGCCGCGGCATCGGTCCAGGGCTGCCAGATGGCATAGAGGTCGATCTGCTTCTGTCCTGCCGGGTCGATGCGGCCGCCCTGCACCACTGTGGTGCCGCTGCCGTCGGGGGTGGTGCTCCACCCAGTCTGGGTATAGCCCTCCCGTTCAAACAGTCCCGCCCTGGGCGTGTTGAGCCGGGCGTGGGTGGAGAGCACCGGCTGTTCCACCGAGACGCCGCTGCCGTCGTTGGCATGGCAGACAAAGGAGGTATCGCTGCGTTCGGCCGTGACGGTGACCACCGCCGGGTAGCGCACCTGGGGCAGGGTCAGCACCCAGCCGTCGGCGGAACGCTCCAGCGTGGCGCCGGCATAGTCGGTGCCGGTGAGGGTACAGCCCTGGGCCGGTTCCAGCACAAAGCGGGCCTGTCCGCCCCGGGGCACACGCTGCACAGGGTTGTCGGCGGTGAAGGCATCGCTCTCCTCCAGCACCACCTGGCAGGTATCGGCGGGCGCCGCCGTGCGGGGCGCACAGCCTGCCAGCAGCAGGGCCGCCGCCAGGGCAAGAGCCGTCCGGCGCATTGGCTTTCCCTCCTTTTTTACGATAATTGGGGAGATTTTTCTACAACAAGGAAGTGTTTTCTTACAGCACGGAGGCCCCCGCCGGGCCCGGGCTCTTTTGGAGAGCCGCAGAACCGGCGAGGGTCGTCCGTGATTCGGGAAATTCAGGAGAAGGATTTCTCGGGGATGGTCAGGCAGTTTTGGTGACGTCGAAGTAGGCGGCGACGACACCCACGATGGTGGCGATGAGCAGGCAAGCCATGCTGATGATGGCACTCTGCAGGTCGGCCATGTTCTGCGCGTTGTTGGTGAAGGTCATGATGGCGGCGATGGCGTTGATGCGTCCGGTGAGGAAGATCACGAAGCCGACCATGAGCAGGACGGGTGCCGCCACCGGCAGAATGTCCATCCAGTCTTTCTGGCCTTTCATGGCAACGGCAATGAGGATGACCTCGACCACGATGGCCGCAGCCGTGCAGCCGATGACGGCGGGATTGATGCCGTCAGCGATGAAGTAGTTGGTGTTGCAGTTGATGAAGTAGAATACAAGCCCCACAAGGGCCAGCACGGCAGACAGTGCCGTGAGCGGGAATCCAGCGGATTTTTTCATGTCGATACCCTCCTGATCAGGACTTCTTGCGCTTGGCGGCGCGGAGGTACATGGCGATACCGGCCAGAGTCAGCAGACCGAAGACGACCTGCACACCGGTGAGGGCATTGTCGTACCAGGTGCGCACGCTGACCAGACGGCTGGTAGAGGACAGGCCGTCCATGGCGTTGGAGTTGGCCAGAGCGTAGTTCTGCCACAGCATGACCTGCTTGAGAGCGGCCAGCAGAGTGGCATCCTGGCTGACGTTTTCCACCGTCCAGTAGGGCCACTTGGCGCTGACGGCCTCCATGGTGGAATCGCCGGTGTTGCAGCTCATGGTGATGCCGTTGATGACGGCTTCTTTCAGGGCGGTGTAGTTGGCATCCTGGATGAAGTCCTCACTCATCAGGCCCTGGAAGCCCCACTCGCCGCGGAGAATGCCCTGCATCAGGCCGGTGTGGGAGTTGCTGGTCAGGCAGCCCACACGGTTATAGGCGCTCATGACGCCCAGGGCACCGGCATCCTCGATGATGGCCTGGGTGCCGCGAAGCTCGTTTTCACGGGCCTGCTGCTCGGTCATGAAGACTGCCACGCCGGTACGGTTGACTTCGGTGTCGTTGAAGGCCAGATGTTTGGGTGCCTCGATGCAGCCGTACTCCTTGGCTGCGGCCACGTAGGCAGTGCCCTGGCCGGCGGTCAGGACGGCGTCCTCAGAATAGTACTCGTGGTTGCGGGAGTTGTAGGGCAGGCGGTGCAGGTTGGTGCCGCAGCCCCAATGGATGGTCAGGTTGCTCCACAGGCTGTAGTTGCCCACGACGCGGCCGTACTCCTCGGCCAGCTGCTTGCTGAAGGTGGAGCCGATGACCGTCTCGCTGGGCATGACGCCCATCTTGTAGTTCAGGTTGGGATCGCTGGGGTCGATGGCGCAGGGATCGCCGGAGGAAGTGTCGGTGTTGGCGTACTGGCCCAGGGTGTAGCTGTAAATGCCGTTGGGGCCATCGTTCTGGATGGTCTCGGGGCTCATGATGGACTCAATGGCCTTGGTGGAGGTGCCGCCGAAACCGGTGCGGATCAGGCAGTCTTCCAGGTTGATCTGGTCCAGAAGCATGCTCCAGCGCTCGTCGTTGATGTCGGTGACGCCCTTCAGGTCGGCCAGGGTCAGGCCGTTGTCGGCGCCGAAGGTGATGGAGGAGGGATCGCCGTTGGCGGTGATCTGGTAGTTGTCATTGTCCATGACGTCCAGCATCTCGTCGGTGGCGGTCAGGCCCTCGTAGGTCTTGGGCCAGGTGCCTTCCCAGTCGCTGCGGGTCAGGTAGGTGACGGTGTCAGGCATCCAGTAGTTCAGGTCCATGTCCTCCAGCTGATTCTCCACAGCGGTGCCGTTCTTGCTGGTGGCAAAGGTGGTGAAATCGTTCTCGGCCAGGTTCCAGGTCTGGACCTTGGCAGCATCGCCGCCGGTCTGCTGGCCCTGTGCAGCCAGGACGTTGACTGCTGCGTCATGGGCGTTGGCGCCGATGGCGAAGTAGTAGTCTCCGGCATCCAGCATGTAGGTGCCCTTGGTGCCCGCAGCGTTATCCGCGGTGGAATCCCAGCTGGTCATATTCTGCATGTCGGCCACCAGAGTGATGGTCTCACTGGCGCCGGGCTCCAGCTGTTCGGTCTTGCCGTAGTCCAGCAGCTGGACACCGGCCTTCTCCACACCGTGCTCCTTGTCGTAGTCGGTGTAGGGCAGGCTGACATAGAGCTGGACCACGTCCTTGCCGGCCACACTGCCGGTGTTGGTGACGGTGATCTGGGCGGTGACGGTCTTGGCATCCTTGTCCACCGTCAGGCTGTCCAGCTCCTGGGTGAAGGTGGTGTAGCTCAGGCCGTAGCCGAAGGGATAGGTGACCTCGGCGTCATAGTTCCAGGCGGAGCCGGTGGTGCTGCCCACAGTGGAGGCGGCGTTGCCCTGGCCCAGCACGGTGTCCATGTAGCGGGTCTCGTAGTACTTGTAGCCGATGTAGATGTTCTCGGCCTCCACCAGCTCGGAGTTGATGGAAGTTTCGGGGTTGGCATTGGTCCACTCCAGGTCGCCGTAGTTCTGCGCTGCGGGGGAGTTCTGGTTGTCCACAGCGTAGGTGTCGGGCAGGCGGCCGGAGGGGTTGGCATTGCCGGACAGGATGTCGGCCACACCGTAGAAGCCGTAGCCGCCGGGCATGCCGATCTGCAGGATGGCGTCAACGCCCGCGTTGTCCTGGATCTCCTGAATCTCCATGGCGCTGGTGTTGTTGAGCAGGACGATGACCTTGCCGCCGTTGGCAGCCTTGGCATCCACTGCAGCCTGAATCAGGTTGCGCTCGTCATCGGACAGACCCAGAGGATCGGTCTGGTTCAGGTTCTGGGTGGGATCGACGCCCGCAGTGCCGGGAGTGTAGTTGGCGTTCTCGGAACCGGCGCGGGCAATGGTGACGATCATCACATTGTAGTCGTTCAGGGTATCCTTCCAGCCGGCGTTGGCCTGGGTCAGAGCATCCTGGCTGGGCTCCTTGCTGGTGAACACACTGCCGATGGAGGGCGCCGTGATGTTCAGGTAGCTGGTGGTGCCGCCCCAGCTCTCCACCTCAGTGGTGTAGGTGCTTTCCAGCGAGGCATACATTTCCTGCAGAGTGGGGTTGATGGCAAAGCCCTTGGCCTGGAAAGCCCCCACCATATCCACCGTGTCGGCATCGGTGCCGGTGTTGGCGGTCAGGCTGGAGCCCATGATGCCGCCCATGACCGGGTGATAGCTGGAAAAGCCCAGGAGCGAAATTTTCTGGGTTTCGTCCGCCGTCAGGGGCAGGGCGCCGTTGTTCTTGAGCAGGACGGATCCTTCCTCGCTCATGCGCTCGCCCAGGTCCTCGATGGCATCCAGCAGCTCGGTGGTGGTGGAGTAGTCGGACTTGTAGGTGTAAACGGTGGCAGGGTCCGCATCCTCGGTGACGACTTTGGTGGACTGAGTGCCCAGGAACTTGTCGATGTCGGTGCGGAAGCTGTCAACGACGACGCCGGCGGAAATGCTCAGCGCCAGAACCGTTGCAGTGGTCGCCGTAACGCCGCGCCATACGCGCTGGCTGCGGCGGCCGGTGGTTGTTTGCTTCATGATAGACCTCCTTGTTGTTGTGCCGTGGGTATATTTCCTGACGCCCCCGGCCCCATCTCCCCTCGGGACCAGACGCGCAATGGACGGAATCGGTGGCGCCTTACTTCTTCTGTTTGGCGCGCTTGGCGGCCAGTTTGGCCTGGTACTTGGCTTCCTCCTCGGCAAAATTCAGGCCCTTCTTGGCGCATTTTGCCTTGAGTTCCTCGATGCGGGCGGCTTCGGCCTCCTTCTCGGCCTGTTCCTGTTCCCGGCGCAGGCGCTCAGCAGGTTCTACCCACTCGCCGCCGGCAGCCAGGACGGCAGCCTTCTGGTTTTCGAGAATGACCGCCTGGTCCTCCTTGATGTGCTTCTCCACTTTCAGGAAGCTCATGAGAACGACGATGACGGCATAGCAGACCAGCTCAACACCCAGGTAGCAGATGACCAGCATATTCTGGACGCCGGCATTCTGGGCAGGCAGGCTGGCGTCGTAGCCGGCAATGGTGAGCAGCACATTGATGATGCCGTTGCCAAGACCCGTCATGCCCACCATGATGGCGCCGTACACCGACATGGTGAAGCCGTCGGAGCGGAAGCCGTTCTTGGCTTCCAGATGGTCGAGGACGTCGCTGAGCAGGGCCAGGGTGACGTACATGGCGGGGATGGAGCCGATGCCCTTGAGGATGACGCCGATGCAGACGATGACAAAGTTATGTACGTCGATGAAGCTGGCCAGGCCGCCGATAACCGAGATGGCCAGGCCCAGGACCACCGCCCGCTGTTTGCCCAGCTTGTTGGCGATGGGCCAGGCCAGCACCATGCCGATGGCCGTGGGGATGCCGCCGATGGCGCCCAGCAGGCCCATGGCAGTGCCGCCGTCGATGCCCTCAAAGACCCAGGTGCAGTAGTAGTTCATGGAGCCGTTCTTGACCAGGCCGCCCAGCTGGAACAGCAGGAAGTAGAGGATGATGATCCACCAGTATTTGTTGCCCATGCAGACCTTGATCTGCTTGGCCATGGGGATTTTCTTCTCCTCCACCGGCATCTTGAGGCTTTCCTCGGTGATGCGCTCACGGCTGAAGTAGTACTCGATGAGGATGCCGATGGCGGTAATGACGCAGAGCACCACCATGACCACCCGCCAGTTGGCGTAGCTGGCGTCGGCATTGATGGAGCCGTCGGCGTTGGGAACGAAGAGGAAGTTCTGCAGCAGCATGGGAACCAGGATGCTGGCACCGATGCCCACCGCGGCCACGCCGGAGGCGTTGGAGAAGGTGGAAAGCAGGCCGCGGTCGTTGGAGTTGCGGGTGGACAGGGCCACCAGCGAGGAGTGGGCGGTGTAGTACAGGGGGTAGGCCACCGCGTAGTAGAGGTTGTAGGAGACGGCGATCCAGACCATCTGCATGGCGGGCTCGGCGCTCTTGGGGACAATGAACAGGGTGATGATGGCCACTGCCAGCAGGGGTGCCGACAGAATCAGGTAGGGACGGGCCTTGCCCTGGCTGGACTTGGTGCTGTCCATGAGGCGGCCCACCACCAGGTTGCCGATGATGACGCAGATGACCGACAGGATGGGCAGCAGGGCCGAGAAGTTGCCGAAGCGGCTGGTGTCGGTCCAGACCAGGACGTCGGAGTAGTAGCGGTTCAGGTAGCTGCCGAAGATGGCGTTGGAAATCAGGGCGCAGAAGGGGCCGATCAGGTAGCCCAGCAGCATTTCGGTGGGCTTGACGTTGGCCGAGGTGATGCGCGTCTTGAACACAGGCGCTTCGATCCAGTTCATTTTCATCGTTTGCATCTCTCCTTACCGGCAGGAGGCGCTGACGCTGTAAACGCCGCTGCCGAATGTTTGGGTCTTTCCGTCGGGCAGGGTCACGTCGCAGGTGGTGCCCACCGGGACGGTGACGGTGACGGTCAGGGTGCCGTCTTTGAGTTCCCAGGCGCTGGCTGCCGTTCCGTAGGGGGTTTCCACCTGGGCCTTGGCCCAGGTCAGCCCGCCGCCGATGACCGGCTTGACCGCAAAGCGCTTGTAGCCGGGCTCGGTGGCTTCCAGGCCGGCAATGCGCTGGTAGAGGAAGGCCCCCACCGCGCCGGAAGCATAATGGTTGTAGGAGATCATCTTGTCGGTGCCGTCATCCCCGATGGGGCAGGTACCGTTCTCGTCCAGGCCGTCCCACCGCTCCCAGATGGTGGTGGCGCCCACACGGACCTCATACAGCCAGCTGGGACATTTGGTGTTCATCAGCATCTTGTAAGCCACGTCGGGGCGGCCGTTGTCCGCCAGGGCAAACAGGATGTAGGGCGTGCCCGGGAAGCCGGTGCCGATGCAGTAGTCGCTCTTCTCCACCAGCTTGACCAGGTTGTCCACCGCCTTGGCGCGGACATTTTCCGGGAACATCCGGAGATAGAGCGGCAGCACGTAGGCGGTCTGGAACTCCTCCAGCAATTTGCCGTTGCCGTCGGTCAGGATGCTGCAGTAGGCATCGGCGGCCGCGTCGCTGAGCTGCTGGTAGGTTTTGGCGTCGGCGTCGTTGCCCAGGATGCGGGCCACCTTTGCCACCAGGGCACTGGTGTTGCACAGGCTGGCCGTGCCGGTCCACTTGTTGCGGGCCTGCCACTGGCCCATCTGGGGCACATCAGGGGCCACCCAGTCTCCGAAGCTGAAAGCCCCGGGCATGGCCCAGATATACTTCTTCTTGCCGAAGCTGAACAGCCCCGCCCAGAAGCGGCAGGCGCCCACATACTTTTTCATGGTGGGGTACATGGCGCGCAGCATCTCCACATCTCCGGTGGCCTGATACAGGGCCCAGGGCACCAGCACGCAGGCGTCGCCCCACCAGGCAATGGCCATCTCCGGCATGGTGGCCGGGAAGCCGTAGCCCTGCACCGGCACCGTGTTGGGAATGCCGCCGGTCCTGAGCTGCTCGTTCTTCACATCCCGCAGCCACTTCTTCAGGAAACGCCCCATGTCGAAGTTGAAGCAGGCAGTGGGGGCAAAGACCGCGATGTCGCCGGTCCAGCCCATGCGCTCGTCCCGCTGGGGGCAGTCGGTGGGGATGTCGATGAAATTGGAGCGGGCGCCCCACAGGATATTGCTCTGCAGCTGGTTGAGCATCTTGTCCGAGCACTCGAAGCTGCCGATGCGGCGGACATCCGACCAGAGGGCCAGCGCCTCCACCGTCAAAGTTTCCTCCGCCGCGCCGGTGACGCTGATGTAGCGGAAGCCCATGTAGGTGAACCGGGGGTTCCAGGTCTGGACGCCCTCCCGGCAGGTGTAGGCGGCGGTAGCCTTGGCAGTGCGCAGGAAGGCGGTGTTCAGGGTGCCGTCAGGGTTGAGGATCTCGGCATGACGGATGGTAATGACCTGCCCGGCCTTGCCGTTGACGGTCAGGCGGATGACGCCCGCAAAATTCTGGCCGAAATCGTAGATGAGCTCCTCCCCCACTTTTTTGCAGGACACCGGCTTGAGCACCGTCTGCACCTTGACCGGAGCGCCGATCTCCGCCCGGATGGCGGGGCTGACCCGCAGGGTTTCGGGGGCGGCGGCGTGCCAGTTGGCCCGGTCCATGTTCACGGTGGCGTCGTAGGTCTCGCCGTCATAGAGGTCCGCCATGCGGACGGGGCCTTCCTCGGTGACCTGCCAGCTGGAATCGGTGCCGATGACCTCCTCGCTGCCGTCGGTGTAGGTGATGCGAAGCTCGGCCAGCAGGGCCTGCCGGTCGGCGGTGACACGGTTGACCCGGGTGAAGACAAAACTGCCCACCGCCCAGCCGCCGGCCACCGTGGCCGTGAGGGTGTTGTACTCTCCCATCTGGCGGGTCACATCATAGGTCTGATACTGAAGATTGGTCTTGTAGCTGGTGAAGCCGGGGGCAAACCACCGGTCGCCCACCTTCTGGCCGTTGAGTTCCAGCTCATACACGCCCATGGCCGTGACGTACAGCCGGGCCTTTTCCACCGTTTTTCCGGGGTGGAAGGCCTTGCGGAAAACCATGGGTTTGGGGGACACCTTTTTCTCGGTGAAGCGGTAGTCGGGATCGCTGATCCACTGCCCCTGCCACGGGGTATCCATGCGGCCGGTCTCAAAGTCCAGAGCAGCCTCGGCGGTCTCGCCGTTGCTGGCCGTGACCTGCAGCGCTGCGTGATAGACGGTGAAGGGCTGCAGCACCGGTCCGGCATACTGGACGGCCACCTGATCGGTAATCTGGACCGACCAGTCCCCCACCGTCAGGGTGGCGGACCGGAGGGTGACGTTCCGGTCGTCGCTTTCCAGGGCAAAGCCGAAGATGGGATGAGAGCTGTCGGTCACACAGCCGGCGGCCATTCCCTCCACGGCAAAGCGGGTGATATTCAACATGTTCCAACCTCCTTGCAGGCAATCTTACAGACAGCGCGGCGGGTCCCGTCCTCCGCAGTCAGGGTGACGTCCCCCTCGGCCAGCACAATGGCCAGGGCGCGGCCCCAATAGGTATCCGTCTCGCTGCCAAGGAATCCATCGGCATTGTAGGGACAGGCATGCCCCAGTGCCAGAAGCCTGCCGCCCTCCACGCTCACGCGGATGCGGCCCCGTTCCAGCGGCTTGGTGGTTCCCGCCGCGTCGGTATAGCGCAGCGGGATATAGCACAGGCGGCCAGGGGCAGTCTCGTTTTGCTCCGGCTCCGCCCGCAGTTCGGTCTCGGGGCCCGCCGTGCGCAGGGCCGTGCGGCCTACCTCGTTTCCGTTTTCGTCCCGGGCGATGGCCGTCAGGGTGCCGTCCTCATACCGGGTGCGGAACACCACCCGGCAATCCTTGCCCCGGCGCTTCTCCCCGACCTTGCGGCCGTTGAGGGTGAGTTCCACCCGGGCTGCCGTGGTGTAAACCTCCACCGTGGCGGGATTGCCCTCGCAGCCGGACCAGGACCAGCTGCGGATGGCGTCGGTCATCTTCCAGGCCGAGGGAGAATGCTTCTCCCCCGGGTGGTTCACCGGGCGCACCGCCAGCACCGGGCCTTTTTCCAGCCCGAAGGCCACCCGGGTGTAATCCCCTTCCGCCAGGCGGTGACCGGTCAGGTCGATGCGTCCGCTGCCTGCCGTCAGCCAGCCGGGGCCGTGATCAAAGGCGGGGGCATAATCGTGATATTCCCAGCTGCCCACGCCGACCTCGCCCAGATAATCCATACCCGCCCAGACAAAGTCGCCGATGATACGGGGCTCGTGCTGGGCCATCTGCCAGAAGCGGCGGGCATCGGAGCAGAAGGTTTCGCTGCCCAGGATCAGGCGGTCGGGATATTTGCTCAGGTCATGGCGGTACCGGTTGATGCCGTAGTTATAGCCCGCAATGTCCATGTTGGCGAAGGCATCCCGGGTTTTGACATCGCAGCCGTGCAGCGTGGCGCCCCATTTCATGAAACCCGCGCCGAACAGCCCTGCCATATCGTTGAAGAACTGGCTGCCCACCGGCTTTTCGGCTTCCTTCTCGGCCTTTTCGTCGCTGTAAACGCCGAAGCCCAGGGAGGAGAGCAGATTGAAGAAAATGTTGACGCCGCAGGTCACCGGGCGGGTGGGGTCGCAGTCGTGGAGATGCCGGGTCATCTGTCCGGTGAGTTCAATGCCCCGCTTCTGGGCGGTCTCGCCGACCTCGTTGCCGGTAGAGTAGAGCACCACGCAGGGATGGTTGAAATCCTTGGCTGTCATATCGGCCAGGTCCCGCTGCCACCAGTCGGCGAAATACTGAACGTAGTCGTTTTTGGTCTTGTGGATGTACCAGCAGTCCACATACTCGTCCATGACCAGCATGCCCAGCCGGTCACAGACCTCCAGCAAAGCTTTGGAGCAGGGATTGTGGGCAGAACGGATGGCGTTGTAGCCGCATTCCTGCAAAAGGCGCACCTTGCGCTCCACTGCATCGGGCCAGCAGGCTGCGCCCAGAGGGCCGTTGTCGTGGTGGATACAGGCACCCCGCAGAATCACCCGGCGGTCGTTGATGCAGAAGCCCTTGCGGGCCGACCACTCGATGGTCCGGGCACCGAAGGTCACCCTGTCCTCGTCCCCTGCAAAGCGGACGCGGCAGGTGTAAAGCCGGGGATGTTCGGGGCTCCAGGGCTGCAGGTCCGGCGCCGTGATCCGCAGCTTTGCGCTGCCGTCGCTGTGGGTCTCATCACTCTGGAGGACCTTGTCCCCGTCCATCAGATCGATCCGGACGGAGCCCTCCCCCACCGTGCGGACGGTGACTTCCAGCCGCACCGGGTCGAGGCCCAGGGTCCGCACCCGGATGCCCTCGGGGGGAAGGTAGCTGCTGCCCGCCGAGAGGTAAAGACGCACCGGGCGGTAGATGCCCGCACCGGAATACCACCGGCTGTTGGGCTGGTCGGCGTTATGGGCAATGACTTCCAGTACATTTTCTGCGCCGTAGTTGAGGTGCCCGTCCAGCGTAACGAAAAAGCCGCTGTAACCGTAAGGCCGTCCACCGATTTTGCCGCCGTTGAGAAGGACCTCCGCATTGTGGTAAACGCCCTCGAATTCCAGCATGACCGTGCGGCCCCGCCATGCTTCGGGAGCGGTAAACCGCTTGACATAGCGGTAATCGAAGCCCTCAAACCAGCCGGTGTTGATGCCGCCGGGGCTCTGGGCCGTGCGCCTTTCCGCCAGCATGGCGTCGTGAGGAATCTGTACCGGCTGAAGGGATTTTTCCCCCGCACGGCCAAACACCCAGCCGCTGTTGAATTCTTTTTTCTGCACCGCATTGTCTCCCTTCCGGCCGCTTTCTGTTGTGCGGAGCGCTGCCTGCCGTCTCCGTATCTGTCTGATGATACTTTACATCCTTTTCCCCTTTCCGGCACAGAAACTGCGCAATCCGTCGTTTTTCATGCACAAGTCGAAAAAACCTTTGTGCAACATTACAAGCAAAACCCCCGGAACTTTTGGCATTTTGCCTGTTCCGGGGGTTTTATGGGATGATAATATATCGTTTACACTTCCAGCAGAGGGATGAGGATCCGCAGCTCAAACCAGCCGTTCTCGGCATGGACAGTCACCGAGCCGCCGTATTTTTCCACCGTTGCCTGGATGCTTTTGAGGCCGTAACCGTGCAGGCCCTTTTCCGCCTTGGTGGTACTGGGCATCCCCTTTTCAATGTGCATGGTCTCCTTGCAGCGGTTTTCCAGCCGGATGGAAACAAAGCCTTTCTGCCGTGCCACCGACAGATGAATCAGTTTTTGCTCATCACTGGGCAGTACGCTCACGCCCTCGATGGCATTGTCCAGTGCGTTGCCGAACAGCGCGCTCAGGTCCATCACATCCATGAATCCCAGCAGCGAACCGTCCGCCACACAGGTCAGCTGAATCCCGTTTTTCTGGCAGTGAAGGCTCTTGCTGGTCAGGATGGTATCCAATACCCGGTTGCCGGTCTTGTTTTCGGCCTCGTAGGCGCGAATCTCCTGCTCCACACGATCCAGATATTTCAGGTTCCTGCCGCCCTTTGCCTCATTGCGAAGCATGGCGATCTGATGCTTGAGATCGTGGTACTTGCGGTTGATGAGTTCAACGCTCTCCTCACTGCGCTGGTAGTTGGCATACTGATTCTGCAGGATGTTCTGCATGGCGGTCAGTTCCTGCCGGGCATGACTTTCGCACATCTGCAGATGATAGGCATACAGTATGGCGACGCCGCCCAGATAGGCAAACGTCCGCACATTGAAGGCATCCGCATCGGTACTGCCTGCAAAGGGAGTGTGGATAGACAGATAGCTGATGCTGGACACAATGT
>JAHZHS010000013.1:19017-23078 GCA_019420135.1 Oscillospiraceae bacterium
AGGCCACCGTCAGGCTGGAGGCTGTGGTGACCTGCAGTTCCCACATCTCGGTGCGGTGCATCCGCTCGATGGCGTACATGGCCAGATAGATCACCGCAAACATGGGCAGAATGGAAGCGGCCTCCATCAGGGTATTCTGCCGGTCGCCACTGGGCAGGATCACGAGGGCATACAGCTGCCAGGCCAGAGAGGCGGTAAACCCGCCCAGGATGAAAGCCCGCGCACAGTAGTAGACTGCATTGCGCCAGGAATGGCGGCACAGCACCAGAAACGGTACGGCGGTCAGGGCCGCGGTGGTCATCATGCCCAGGTTGAACGCCCAGCCCTCCCAGTCGGCGGTAACGGTCATGCAGACGGTCAGTGCTGCCAGCACCACAGCAGATGCCAGCCAGGTCTGCACCGCCCGCCAGCGCCGGGGCAGCAGAAAAACATACAGCATGCACGCCAGCCAATAGGCCAGCGCGCTCCAGATGGGCGGGATGTTGGGCAGTATGTTCATTTGGCTACCCCGCTGATATAATTGTTCAGCGCATCGAGAAATACCTTTTTCCGCGACCGGCTGACCAGCACCAGTTCTCCTGCCACCACAGCATCGTCGCCGCGGAGACCGTCCACCTGTTCCAGATTGACCAGGCAGCCCTTGTTGCAGCGGAAAAAGGTGTTCATGTCCAGGGTATTCTCCACTTCTTTCAGACTGCCGGGGGCTGTCACGATCCCTTCCCGGGTGTGATAGACCAATTCGTGGGCCTGGACTTCGATGTAGTTGATGTCGTCGTAGGCCAGCTTGTGGGTGCCCTCCCGGGTGGTGACCGTCAGATAGCGTTTCTGACGGCGGCTCATGCGGGTGATGGCCCGGTTGATCCGCTGGCTGAAGGCGAAATAACTCACCGGTTTCAGCACGTAATCCAGCGCATCCACCGCATACCCCTTGATGGCATACTGGGGCAGATTGGTGATGAAGATGATGACCACCTCGGCATCCTTCTGGCGGATCATCTCGGCGGCGGTCATGCCGTCCATGAATTTCATTTCAATGTCCATCAGGATGACATCATAGCCCGCCTTGTAGTTCAGGGCGATCTCATCCCCGTCGGTAAAATCGGTGACGATGAGCTTTTCCTTGTATTCCTTGGAATACCGGTCCAGGTACTCCCGTATCTGGGCACGGTAGCCGGGGTCATCCTCCACCAGGGCAATGCGGATCATGCGTCGGCCCCCTTCCTCTTTCTTATCCTCCTTTATAGTAATGATTTCACGGGACAGCGTCAAGTGGTCCGACCCTCAGAATGTCCGGGCTTTGTTTTCTCCCCCTTGTCTGCGGTGTGGTTTTATGCCAAAATAGGAATGAGATTTGATGGAAAGGCGGCGCAAATGGTTTGCGTATTCTGATCGTGGAAGATGAGCCGGAACTCAACCGGCTGCTGAAAAAACGTCTGGAACAGGCCCATTACAGTGTGGATGCCTGCCTGTCGGGCACCGACGCCCTGGATTATCTCGGGGGCGCCGAGTACGACGCAGTGGTGCTGGACGTCATGCTGCCCGGCATCAGCGGGCTGGAGGTGCTGCGCCGGATGCGTTCGGGACACAACGCCACCCCCGTTTTGCTGCTGACCGCCCGGGGCGGCATTGAGGACCGGGTCACCGGGCTGGACGCGGGGGCGGACGACTATCTGGTCAAGCCCTTTGCCTTCGACGAGCTGCTGGCCCGGCTGCGGGTCATGCTGCGGCGCAGCAGGGGCAGTACCAGCGGCGGGTTCACTGTGGTCGGCCTGGCGGTGGTCTGCTCCGCCCGGACGGTGCAGCGGGGCGGCGAGGCCATTGCCCTGTCCGCCCGGGAGTTTGACATTCTGGAATACCTTATCCGTAACCAGGGCATTGTTCTGTCCCGGGACAAGATCTGCCGCCATATCTGGAACTACGATTACGAAGGGTCCTCCAATGTGGTGGACGTCTACATCCGCTACCTGCGCAAAAAGCTGGACGACGGCCATACCCCCAGGCTGATCCACACGGTGCGCGGAGCGGGCTACGTTTTGCGGGAGGAAGCATGAAGCGGTTTTCCATCCAGCTGCGGGTGACGCTGTGGTTCACGGTGCTGATGGCCGCCCTGGCCGTCACCGGCCTGGTATTCCTATTTTATATGGGCGGGCAGTCGGCGCTGGCCGCCACCAAGGGCCGCATGACCGACATGGCCGAGGCCTCATGGGAAGATATTCGCATCAGGAGCGGCGCCGCTGAGATCGACGAGGACCTGGAATACTTCCGGGAGGGCGTCTATCTCTCGGTATACGACGCCCAGGGCCTGCCGCTGTACGGCGCCGTGCCCCGGCGGTTCGACAACTCGGTAATCTTTGCCGATTCCACCCTGCGTGAGGTCACCGACTCCGGCGGCAAGTGGTATGTCTACGACGCCTGCCGCACCACCGACGGCGTCAGCGTCTGGGTGCGCACCGTAGCCGCGGTGGATGAGGTGGATTCCACCATCACCACCCTGCTGCGGCTGGCGGTGATCGTATTTCCCTTCTACATCCTGCTGGCGGCGGTGGGCGGCTACTGGCTGACCCGCCGGGCGCTGCTGCCGGTGCGGCAGATCACCCAGACCGCCCGGGAGATCGGCCGGGGCAACGACCTGTCCCGGCGCATTGACCTGGCCCCTGGCAAGGACGACGTGCATGTGCTGGCCGACGAATTCAACCGGATGTTCGGGCGGCTGGAAGCCGCCTTTGACAGCGAGAAGCAGTTTGTCTCGGATGCCTCCCACGAGCTGCGCACCCCCACGGCGGTCATCCTCTCCCAGTGCGAGGACGCCCTGGAGGAGGACCGCTCCCCCGCCGAGACCCGCGCCGCCCTGCGCGCCATCCAGAAGCAGGCGGAAAAGATGGCCGGCATGCTGGCCCAGCTGCTCATGCTGGCCCGGGCGGACAGCGGGCGGCAGGTGCTCCACAAGGAGTCCTTTGACATGAGCAGTCTGGCCGAGGCGGTGGCGGAGGAACAGCAGGAGCTGGCCGCCCCCCGGGGCATCACGGTGACGGCGGACATTACCCCCGGCATCCACGTCTGCGGCGACGAGACGCTGCTCATGCGGATGCTCATGAATCTGATGGAAAACGGCGTCAAGTACGGCCGGGACAACGGGCACCTCTCCCTCACCCTCACCGCGGAAGGCGGCACCGTCACCGGCGTGGTGGCCGACGACGGCATCGGCATTGCGGCGGAGGACCTGGACAAGATCTGGCGGCGGTTCTGGCAGGCGGATCCCTCCCACAGCGGCAAGGGGGCCGGGCTGGGGCTTTCCATGGTCCGGTGGATCGTGGAGGCCCACGGCGGCACCATCACGGCAGAGAGCTCCCCCGGCCGCGGCAGCACCTTCACCTTTACCCTGCCCCGCTGCGGGGCGGACGACACACAGAAAGGATGAGTTCCATGCGGAGAAAGGACCGCGAGATCACCGACCGGCAGGAGATGCTGGACATCATGGGCCGGTGCGACGTCTGCCGTCTGGCCCTCAACGGCAGCGACGGCTACCCCTATCTGCTGCCCCTCAACTTCGGCATGCGGGAGGCGGACGGTGTTTTATACCTCTACTTCCACGGGGCGGAGGAGGGCACCAAGTATGGCCTGATCGCCCGGGACTGCCGTGCCTCCTTTGAGATGGACTGCTCCCACAAAGTCGTGGGCGGCCCCGACGCCTGCGACTGGACCATGGAGTACGAGAGCGTCATCGGCTGCGGGCAGCTGGAGCGTCTGACTCCCGATCAGGCCCCAGAGGCCCTGCCCGCCCTGATGGAACACTACGGCGGCAGCGGGCTGCCCTTCTGCGAGAGCCGGGTAAGGCACACGGTTATCCTCCGCCTGAGGGTGGAGCGGATGTCCGCCAAGGCCCGGCGCCCGTCCAAGGCCTGAGAAAGTTTTCGGATACAGCAAAAAAGCGCCCCGGTATACGGCAAAAACCGTGTACCAGGGCGCGTCTCCGATTTGGGAGGTTATCGGGTCATCACATGACGATACCGGAGTAGCGGCAGGTGTTCCAGACGCTGATGGCCATAATGACTACCATCAGG
>JAHZHS010000130.1 GCA_019420135.1 Oscillospiraceae bacterium
GGAAAAAACGATGGTTTCGGAATTGCTGGAGCAGGGCAAGGTCCCCGATCAGCTTTTGGGACGGGGGGGCCTGGGGCTTCTGATGGCACGGGAATATGCTCTCACTATGGGATGGAGTGCCCATGTGGAGGAGGGAGACGGACTGAGCATCCGGTTTGATTTGCCGGAATTTGATGCCCGCACCGCCATTCGGCCAGCCTTGTGGGATGCCACAGCGGAGGGACGCAGCCGCAGGGCCATGCTGGCGGACCGTCTCAAGCGGGAACTGGATGGGGTTTTTGGCCCGGGTTCCCAGCAATCCCAGTCTGAAGAAGATTGACTCGACCGGCCGGTTTCTGTCGGAAAACCAGGTTTGACCTGCAAAGAGGCTGCGGCCGTGCAATCAGGCCTCGCAGCCGCTGCTTCGTAAGGGCATGACAATGCTTCTCTGCACTTGCCCCTGGTGCTGCGCTGCCTGATGTATGGCACCCGCATTTCCCGCCTTGTGTTTTTGGACGTCCCGCTCAAACAGAATTCTTGATATACTGCCGTCGGCCACATGCCGCGGCCCGGCATCCCTTTTATGGTGTTGCCGCAGCCGCCCTCCCGACGGCATTTTTTGTGCTTGTTTTGAAAGAAAAGCCATCCCTTTGTATCGGACAGATGGGTTGTGCCGGGGAAAAGGCAGGCGCCCGAGGACTTTTTTGTTTGCTTTTGTTTACTTTAAGGACAAACTATTGTAAAATATCTCTGATATGATTCGTACGAGAACAAATTAACAGAAATGGTGGTATTGGACATGGCAGTCGTATACAAGCGTGTTCTGCTCAAAGTCAGCGGCGAGGCCCTTGCCGGAGAAAAAGGCGCCGGTTTTGATGAAAATGTGATCGCATCGATCTGCTCCGGCATTGCCAAGGCGTATCATGCCGGTACGCAGATCGGTATCGTCGTGGGCGGCGGCAACTTCTGGCGCGGCCGTTCCAGCGGCAAAATGGACCGTATGGACGCCGACAAGATCGGCATGCTTGCCACGGTGATGAATGCCCTGGCCCTCAAGGATGCCCTGCGTCAGGCCGGAGTGCCCGCCGTGGTCATGACCAGCGCGGTCATGCCTCAGGTGGCCGAGACCTTCACCAGTGATAAGGCCATTGCCGCGCTGGAGTCGGGCAAGGTGGTCGGCTTTGGCGGCGGCACCGGCAATCCCATCTTCTCCACCGACACGGCATCCGCCCTGCGGGCCCTGGAGATCAGCGCAGACATCATGCTCAAGGCAACGATGGTGGACGGCGTCTATGATAAGGATCCTCATCGCTATCCCGATGCAGTGCGCTATGACACGCTGACCTTCACCCGCGTTCTGGACGAACGCCTGGCCGTTATGGATTCCACGGCGGCGACTCTCTGCCGTGATAACGGCCTTCCCATTCTGGTGTTTGACCTGGCCGACCCCGAAAACATCGCCCGTGCGGTGGCAGGGGAGACGGTGGGCACACTGGTCAAGGAATGACCCCCGACAATGGAACCCTAGGCGCTGCAACGCCTGCAGATAATTGAAGTAACATAAGGTAAGGAGTAACGCTATGAGCAGCACCACGAAGATTTACGAAGAGAAAATGAACAACTGTGTCGCCCATCTGACCCGCGAGCTGGGCACCATCCGCGCCGGCCGGGCCAACCCCGGTGTTCTGGTCAAGGTGGCGGTGGACTATTACGGCACCCCCACGCCGGTCAACCAGATCGCGGCGGTGGCGGTGGCCGAGGCCCGCATCCTGACCATCACCCCCTGGGACGGCAAGATGGTCAAGGCCATCTCCAAGGCCATCCAGACCAGCGACATCGGCATCAATCCCATTGACGACGGCCACACCATCCGCCTGGTGTTCCCGGCTCCCACCGAGGAGCGCCGCAAGCAGCTGGCCAAGGACGTGCAGAAGCTGGGCGAGGAAGCCAAGATCGCCGTCCGCAATGTCCGCCGCGATGCCATGGATAAGTTCAAGGCCATGAAGAAGTCCGGTGAACTGACCGAGGACGATCAGAAGAATCTGGAAGAAGAAACCCAGAAGATGACCGACAAGTTTGTCAAGAAGATTGACTCCATCTGCGAGGACAAAAATAAGGAGATCATGGAAGTCTGATCTCTCGGGCTTTCTGACGCCGGTCCGCTGCGCATCCTGAACGGGAAAGAGGAACTGTCATCGGGCATTGCCGTCTGCCTTCTCTGAGGTGGCTGCAAACGATGCCCGGCCCTGCCATGCCGCATCGGCAGGGAAAAGTCTTCCCCGGAGGGGGTGTGCTTGCGGCCGGCGGTTGCCATATCTGGCAAGAACGCGCTGCAGAGCGCATAAGGTATCTGTGAGGGTGGCCTGAGCTGCCCGCGAAAGGAATTCCTGCTTATGAAAACCCGTATCCTCACCGCAGCGGTGGGACTCGTTGTGCTGGCAATCGTGCTGATGTTTTTCAATACGATCCTGTTTGATCTGGTGCTGGCGGTGGTCTGCCTGATCGGCATCCATGAAGTCTTTGCGGCCATGGGGTTTGGCAAAAAGCAGTGGTATCTGTATGTTTTGGCCATTCCCTACACCTTGCTGATCATGCTTTCCTCCAGTGACCCTGTGCGGGCGTTGGTTCTGCCTGCCAGCTTTGTGCTGCTGCTGATTGTCAACTGCTGCCTGATTGCACACACCAAGACATTGGATTTCGGCAAACTCAGCGGTTATTTGTATTTCAGCGCTGTCATTGTCATGTGCTTCTACTCGCTGATCCATCTCAAGCGCCGCCTGCCCATTGAGAATTACGGCTATGACGCCGTCTATTTCATTCTCCTCACCCTCTGCTTTGCCTGGGGCGGAGACAGTGCCGCCTATTTTGCGGGGCGTTTCTTCGGCAAGCATAAGATGGCGCCGGTGGTCAGCCCCCACAAGACGGTGGAAGGCGCTGTAGGCGGCGTGCTCGGCAGTGTAGTGCTGGGGCTGCTTGCTACCTGGATTTACAGCAGTATCTCGGGACGCTTTGTCTTTCTCACGGTGGAGGTCACCTTGCGGCACTATCTGCTCGTTGCCCTGCTGGGCATGGTGGCATCGGTGCTGGGGATTCTGGGGGATTTGTTTGCGTCGGCGGTCAAGCGTCAGGTTGGCATCAAGGATTACGGAACCATTTTCCCGGGCCACGGCGGGATTCTGGATCGGTTTGACAGCGTCATGTTCGTGGCGCCCTTTGTGGCGATCGCTGTGCGGTATTTCTTCTATTTTGTGCGCTGACGGTCCGGCGCAGGAAAGGTGAGGGATTGCATCATGCAACAAAACCCGACAAAAACCATTACGCTGCTGGGGTCCACCGGTTCCATCGGCACCCAGAGCCTGGATGTGGCCCGGATGCACGGCTACCGTGTGTTCGGCCTGGCGGCCAATTCCCGGGTGGAGATCCTCGCCCGCCAGATTGAAGAATTCCACCCCTCTTATGTTGCGGTCGTGGATCCCCAGGCGTATGACCGCCTGGACGCCATGCTGGCCGGGCAGCCCGATGCGCCCCGCCTCCTGAAAGGCCCCGAAGGACTGCGCCAGCTGGCCGCCATGGACGGCCCCGACGTGGTACTCAACGCGGTGGTCGGCATTGCGGGACTGGCAGCGTCTCTGACTGCGGTGGAGAGCGGCCATGATCTGGCCCTTGCCAACAAGGAAAGCCTTGTCACCGGTGGGCACCTTGTCACCGACGCAGTGCGCCGTGCCGGGGTCAAACTCCTGCCGGTGGACAGTGAGCATTCCGCCATCTTCCAGTGCCTGCAGGATGCCAACTCGGCCAAGCGGCTGGAAAAGATCCTGCTCACCGCATCGGGCGGTCCCTTCTACGGCATGACCACCGAGCAGCTGCGGGGCAAGACCAAGGCCGATGCCCTCAAGCACCCCAACTGGAACATGGGCGCCAAGATCACCATTGATTCCGCCACCCTGATGAACAAGGGCCTCGAACTCATTGAGGCGGTCTGGCTGTTCGGCCTGCCGGAGGACAAGATCCAGATTGTGGTCCAGCGGGAAAGCGTCATCCATTCGGCGGTGCAGTTTGCCGATCACTCGGTCATTGCCCAGATGGGCGTGCCCGATATGCGCATTCCCATCCAGTATGCGCTGACCTGGCCCGACCGTCTGCCCAGCCCGGTGCCGGAACTGGACTTTGCCTCCATGACCAGGCTGACCTTCGGCACGGCGGATGAGGAGACCTTCCGCTGCCTGGCGGCCTGCAAAAAGGCAATCCGCAAGGGCGGCCTGGGTCCCTGTGCGGCCAACGGCGCCAACGAGGAGGCTGTGCGGCTCTTCCTCGAGGACAAGATCGGTTTTCTGGATATCGGCCGTCTGGTGGAGGGCGTTGTCGACAGCGACAGCTTCGGCGGCGACTATACGCTGGACGATGTGTACGAATGCGATAAAATGGCCCGCAGCTATGTGCGGAGCCATCTCTGAGATCAATTCTGCGCTGTTTGGGCAGCGCATGAAACCATGAGGTGCTGAATGACGACGGTGCTTACCCTGGTCGTATCGATCCTGGTGTTTGGTGTTGTGGTACTTGTGCACGAGTGGGGCCATTTTATGGCGGCCCGACGCAGCGGCGTGCATGTGGATGAATTCTCCATCGGGTTTGGCCCGGCCATCTGGCAAAAGACCAAAAACGGCACGGTGTACAGTATCCGGATCATTCCGCTGGGCGGCTATAATGCCATGTCCGGATATTCGGAGGATTCCGATGCGGAGGTGCAGACCCCCATCAAACGCCCCAAGGACGCGCCGCTTCTGCCGGCCACCGTGGACGGCAAGACCTACCCGGAAGCCACGGCGGCCCAACGGTTTTTCATCATTGCCAGCGGGGCACTGATGAATTTTGTGCTGGGGTTCGTCCTGCTGGTGGCACTGATCTGCACCCAGGATGCCATCACTAGCAAGATCATCTATGATTTTACCGACGGTGCCCTCTGTGCCCAGACCGGCCTTCAGGCCGAGGATGAGATCCTCTCGGTCAACGGCCACTATTGCTTTACCGCCAACGACATTATCTACGAGCTGCAGCGCGCCGAAAACTACACGGCAGACTTCACCGTCCTGCGGGATGGCAAGGTCGTGCATCTGGACGACGTGCAGTTCGGCACCACTACCGACGAGAACGGCAAGACTTCCATGGTGTTGGAATTCTCCGTCTACGGCATTGCCAAGACACCCAAGACGGTGGTGCGGGCAGCGTTCAATGATTTCATGTACTATGCGCGAGTGATCCTGCGCAGCTTTATCGACATGGCCATGGGCCGTGTCAGCCTGCACGATATGTCGGGGCCGGTGGGCATCGTCAGCGCCATCGGGGAAGCGGTGCAGTACGGCCTGGCCGATGTGCTCAGCCTGGCGGCGCTCATCACCGTCAACCTGGGCATCTTCAACCTGCTGCCCATTCCAGGACTGGACGGCTGCAAGCTGCTGTTCATTGCCATCGAGGGCATTACCGGCAGGGCGGTGCCGGAAAAGGTCCAGGCCGTCATCAACGGTGCGGGCATCCTGCTGCTGCTCCTGCTCATGCTGTTTGTTACCTTCCAGGATATCACCCGTATTTTCTGACCGGTAAAAGGAGAAAACGATGCGTAAACTGAAAAAGGTCGTCAAGATCGGAAACATTGCCATCGGCGGCAACAACCCCATCGCCGTACAGACCATGCTCAACGTTCCCGTCAAGGACATTGCGGGCAACGTGGCGCAGGCAAAACGGGTGGCCGATGCCGGCTGCCAGATCGTGCGCGTTACCGTTCCCGCACCGGAGGACGCGGCGGTCGTTGCAGCCATCAAGGAGGCTGTGGATATCCCCGTCGTTGCGGACATTCATTTCAACTACAAAGCTGCCCTGGCGGCTCTGGATGCAGGTGCGGACAAGACCCGCATTAACCCCGGCAACATCGGTGCCGATGAGAACGTCAAGGCCGTGGCG
>JAHZHS010000131.1 GCA_019420135.1 Oscillospiraceae bacterium
AGCAAATCCGAACGTACTTCTTTTTGAAGGTGCGTTCGGATTTGTTTTTTATCCACGGTCTATAAATGTGAAACAGAAAGAGCCTTGCGGTGGGAAAATTTTTCGCCGCAAGGCTCTTTCTGCACGTATAAAGAAATGTTTTTCAACGTAGGAAAAGGAAGATCCCGCCTTTTTATGTGAGAGCCTTTTCCCGGTGACGATATTCGCTGGGGGAGTATCCATAGGCTTTTTTGAACAGTTTGGAGAAGGCCATTCCGTCGTCAAAGCCCATGGAACCGGCAATGACAGCCACTGGCAGGTCGGTGGTGCGCAGCAGCTGGCAGGCTTTTTGCAGTTTCAGGTTTAGCAGATACTGTTTGGGGGTTACACCGTATTTTTCATGAAAGACGCGGGTCAGGTAGTTGGGGTGAACGCCCAGGCTGTGGGCCACCTCTTTGAGTTTCAACTTCTCGGAGTAGTTCACGTCCAGATAAAATTTGGCCTCGTCCGCCACCGAGTTCTTGCCCCAGTACCGCTCGTTGAACCCGGCGTCCTGGAACAGTTCTCCCAGTACCTGTAAAAGGATACCGTTGCCCTTGAAATACCGGGCGGTGGCGGTGCCTTCCAGGGCCAGTACCTGCCCGATGAGGGCACGGTATTTTTCGGTATCCAGCCCGTGCAGGACGTAGGGCTCCGAGGAGGAAGCGATGAGCTGGCAGGTGTACATCTGGGAGTTGATGCCCAGAAAATTGATCCAGGTATAGCACCAGGGATCGGCGGTGTCGGCAGCATAATAGGCGATTTTGCCGGAAGGAATCAGAAAGGCGTCCCCCGCACCCAGCTGGAAGGTGTGTCCGTCGATTTCCAGAACCCCTTTCCCGGACAGGATAAAATGGATCAGCTGGTAAGAACGGTAGATCGGGCCGTAGTGATGCCCCGGCGCGCAGGCTTCATATCCCGCGCTGTACAGCGACAGATCGGAGATCTGTTTCTGCTGCAGGGTGTGGCGGGTCTCTTTGTATTCGATCATAGGATCAGTATAACATAAAAAGTTTGTTTTTTCCATATCTTGCTGGGCTATTTCCATGGCGGAAAGGGAGGCGCTGTGGTTTAATAAAAGCACAGAAAAAACACACAAACAAGCAAAGAAAGGGGGCTGACCCTTGCCTATCTCCAAAAAACAAAGCTGGCATATCGAACCGCCCTGGGGACTTCTCAACGATCCCAATGGTTTGATTTGGTATAAAGGAAACTACTGCGCCTTTTTCCAGTGGAACCGCTTTGCCAAGGACCACTCCAACAAGGCCTGGGGCTTTGCCACCTCACCGGACCTGGTGCACTGGCAGTTTGGGGGCAGTGCCCTGCTGCCCGACCAGCCCTACGACGCCCAGGGGGTCTACTCGGGCAGCGCCCTGGAACTGGACGGAAAGCTCTGCCTTTACTACACCGGCAACGTCAAACAGCAGGGACACCGCGTCAGCCGCCAGTGCCTGGCCGTCAGCGAAGATGGCCGACACTTCCGCAAGCTGGGCCCGGTGCTGACCCCCCCGGCGGGGTACACCGAGCATTTCCGGGACCCCAAAGTGGTGCCTGCCCCTCAGGGAGGCTATGCCATGGTACTGGGGGCCCAGCGGCAAAACGGTCTGGGAGCGGTGGTGCTGGCCACCTCACAGGATGGCGTCCACTGGGCGTCCGGGGGCGCAATCGGGCTATCGGAAGAATACCAGATGATCGAGTGCCCGGACCTGTTCCAACTGGAGGGCTCGCCGGTCCTGCTCTACTGCCCCCAGCACCGGGACAACGCCGCCGATGCCTGCGGGGATTCCTTCTCGGTGGGACGGGTACTGGACGATTGGCCCGATGCCGCCCGGCCCATGAATCTGGACACCGGCTGGCAGCGGCTGGACGAAGGCTTTGACTTCTACGCGCCCCAGACCTTCCCCACGGCGGACGGCCGCCGCGTTCTGTTTGGATGGATGTCCCGGCTGGAGGGAGCGGAGGAAGCCGCCTTTGGAGCCGGAGAGCCCCGCATCCACTGCCTGACCATGCCCCGGGAAATTTTCCGCCGCGGGCAGCATCTCTGCCAGCGGCCGGTGCGGGAACTGCGGGAACTGCCCGGCACTCCTGTGGCGGGCGAAACCATCGGAACCGGACGCCTCTACCGCCCGGCCCGGCGGGCCTTCCGCTTCATGGCGGACAATCTGGCACCGGGCAGCGATCTGGAACTCACGCTGCACGGCGGGGAATGGTCCTTCCGCTATGATGCTGCCGCCCGCACCGCCACAGTGCAGCGCCGCCGCTGGACCGATACGGGCACTGACACCCGCACCGTACCGCTGCCAGCGCTCACTTCACTGGAACTCTGGTGCGACCAGTCCAGCGCCGAACTGTTCCTCAACGACGGTGCGCTGGTTTTCTCGGCCCGCATCTGTCCCACTGCACAGCAGCCGTTTCTGCTGGCAGCGGGCCTGACCCAGGAAAGCCCGGCACAGCTTGCCCTGCTGCCGGAAGATTTATACCGGTTGATCCCCAAGGAGGAGAAAAAACAATGACAGAGAAAGAGATTGCCCAGGCCCTGATCCCGCTGGTGGGCGGCAGGGAAAACATCCTCTCAGTGATGCACTGTGCCACCCGGCTGCGCATCGTCGTCAGCGACAAGGACAAGATCCAGGTCAAGGAAGTGGAGAATCTGGACAAGGTGAAAGGTTCCTTCTTCAACGCCGGTCAGTACCAGATCATCTTTGGCACCGGGCTGGTCAACCGCGTCTATGAGGCGGTCATGAACGAGCTGGGCCTGCAGCCCGAGGCCGCTGTGGACGACAAGCCCGCCAAGCCGGTCACCGGCAACCGTTTCCAGCGGGCCATCCGGATGTTCTCCGACGTGTTTGTACCCATCATCCCGGTGCTGGTGGCCACCGGCCTCTTTATGGGCTTGCGGGGCTTGCTCACCCAGGAGGCGGTGCTGGGCGTCTTCGGCATGACCCCTGACGACATTCCCCAGCAGCTTTTGATCTTCACCCAGATCCTCACCGATACCGCCTTTGCCTTCCTGCCGGCCCTGGTCTGCTGGTCTACCTTCAAGAATTTCGGCGGCAGCCCGGTCATCGGCATTGTGCTGGGCCTGATGCTGGTCAGCAACAGCCTTCCCAGCGCCTACGACGTGGGCTCCGGCGTGGCCCAACCGCTGATCTTCTTCGGCTTCATCCCGGTGGCCGGGTATCAGGGCTCGGTGCTGCCCGCCTTCGCCACCGGTGTGCTGGCTGCCAAGTTTGAAAAGTTCCTGCGCAAACATGTGCCGGACGCCATCGACCTCATTGTCACCCCTTTCCTGACCCTGCTGGTGGGCATCCTCATGGCCATGTTCGTGCTGGGACCCATCCTGCACCTGGTGGAAAACGGCGTCCTCTTCGTGGTGGAAGGTCTGCTCACCCTGCCCATGGGCATCGGCGGTCTGATCTACGGCAGTTTCGGCCAGCTGCTGGGCATCTTCGGCATCCATCATATCCTCAACTTCCTGGAGATCAGCATGCTGGCCAAGGATGGCTGGAATTACCTCAACCCCATCGGTACCTGCGGCAACGTGGCCCAGGCGGGCGCGGTGCTGGCCGTTGCCATCAAGGCACACTCCGCCAAGACCAAACAGGTCGCCTATCCTTCCTGCCTGTCGGCTCTGCTGGGCATCACCGAACCGGCCGTCTTCGGCGTCAACCTCCGCTTTGTCAAACCCTTCGTCATGTCGATGATCGGCGGCGGTGTGGGCGGTTTCCTGGCCTCTCTCTTCGGCCTGCGCGCCACCGGTATGTCCATCACCGGCATCCCCGGTACCCTGCTCTACCTCAATGAGCAGCTGCCCCTCTACATCCTCGTCAATGTGGTGGCCTTTGCCGTGGCCTTTGGGCTCACCTGGCTGTTCGGCTTCAACCACAAAATGGAGCAAGCATGAGTATCCTCTTTGATGAAACCCAGGGCACCGTCCACCTGACCAACGGCCGCATCAGCTATGTGATGCAGCTGCTGGACGGCCGGTACCTGCTGCACCGCTACTTCGGCCCGGCCCTGCGCCGCTGGCGGGGCACCGGCGTGCCCCAGCCCGCCAAGCGCAGCTATACCACCGAGTACGGCGATACCCACCTCTATTTCGATGCCCTGCCCTGGGAATTCCCCGGGGCAGGCCGGGGCGACTACCGTCGCCCCGCTTTTGCGGTGACCGGGCAGACCGGTGCACCGGTCTCTGAGTTGGTCTTCCGCGGCTGGCGGATTCTGGACGAAAAGCCCGGGTCCGATACGCTGCCGGTGACCTTTGCGGCGGCAGGGGAGAGCGAGACCCTGGCGGTGGACTGTTTCGACGAGGTCTCGGGGGTCACTCTGACCCTTTATTACACAATCTTTGCCGATGGGAATATCGTCGCCCGGCGGCAGCGGATGGTCAACACCGGCCCGGCGCCGGTGCGCATCACCAACCTGCAAAGCGTGTCGCTCTCTCTGCCTGCCGCATCCTATGATTTCCTGACCCTTTACGGGTGTCACGCCCAGGAGGCCCGGCAAAGCCGGGTGCCCCTCCATCAGGGCGTGCAGGCGGTGGGCAGCCGGTGTGGCTCCAGCAGCCCCCGGCATCAGCCCTTCTGGGCAGTGCTGGACCCGGCCGCCACCGAGACCGCCGGTGCTGTCTGGGGCTGTATGCTGGTGTACAGCGGCAACTTCAACGCCGTGGTGGAGCAGGACGCTTTCGGGGCGGTCCGGGCGCAGATGGGGTTGGGGGATGAGAGCTTTGCCTGGACCCTGGAACCCGGGGAAAGTTTTGAGACCCCCGAAGCCCTGCTGGCCTGCAGCGGGGGAGGGCTCAACGGCATGAGCCAGAACTTCCACACCGCGCTGCGCCGTCACCTGCTGCCGCCCCGCTGGCGGGGTGTGCCTCGCCCCATCCTGCTCAATTCCTGGGAAGGCATGTACTACGATGTAAGCCTGGAAAAGATCGGGATCCAGGCGCGCCTGGCCAAAGAGCTGGGCATGGAACTGTTTGTGCTGGACGACGGCTGGTTCCGCAAGGGCAACGACAGCCGGTCCTCCATGGGAGACTGGACCTGCAACACCGCCAAGCTGCCCGGCGGCATCGAGGCTGCTGCCGATCTGGTCCATGGCCTGGGGCTGAAATTCGGTCTCTGGTTTGAGCCGGAGGCCGTCAGCCGGGACAGCGACCTCTACCGGGCCCATCCCGACTGGATTTTGCAGGTGCCGGGGCTGGAACCCCGGGAAGGACGCCACGAGTACCTTCTGGACCTGGGCCGGGCGGAGGTGCGGCAGTATCTGCTGGAGGTGCTGCGTCGCTATCTGGGCACCGGCAAGATCGACTATATCAAATGGGACATGAACCGACCCATGACTGATGCAGTCTCGGCGGCTCTGCCGGCTGACCGCCAGGGGGAAGGGCCCCACCGGTACATCCTGGGCCTGTATGCGATCCTGCGGCAGATCACCGAAAGCTACCCGGAGGTTCTCTTTGAGGGCTGTTCCAGCGGCGGGGCCCGGCTGGACGCCGGCATGCTGGCCTACTTTGCCCAGAACTGGACCAGCGACAACACCGACGCCCGGGACCGCACCGACATCCAGGCCGGGTTCAGCCTGCTCTACCCGCCGGAGGTGCTGGGAGCCCACGTAAGCATTACCCCCAACCACCAGACGGGGCGCACCACCCCGCTGGAAACCCGGTTTGCGGTGGCACGGCTCTTCAACCTGGGGTATGAGCTGGACCTGACCCGCTGCCCGGCGGAGGAACAAACCGCCATCGCCGCCCAGGCGGCGGCAGCCAAAGGGGAAAGAAGCTGGCTGATGCAGGGCACCTTCTGGCGCCACCCGGTGGCCCG
>JAHZHS010000132.1:0-3513 GCA_019420135.1 Oscillospiraceae bacterium
TCTGGGGAGAGCTGGAATACTGCAACTGCCGAGCCATCAGTGAGCACCGCATTGACCTGCGGGGGGCCTATGCCCTGGGAGTGACGGTGCAGGCGGTGGAGGAACTGGAACTGCTGACCTCTCTGGCCGACTGCGGCATTGAGCAGCGCACCCGGGTACTTTCCGGCAAAGTCTGCGCGGCGGCAGAGGAAAAGACCTTCACCGCCGAGAGCACCATCGCCCTGCCCGGCGGCGATGAGGTAATCCTGGACATTTCGGGGCTGTTCGTGCCAGACACCTGCACTGTGCAGACGGGTCAGGTCAGCTGCCAGGGAATGCTGCGGGTGCAGGCCTGTTACCGTCCGGCAGGCAGTGAAGAAATCACCGGGCGGCAGAAAGAGATTCCGGTACGACAGACCATGGAGGTAGCCGGCGCCGCGGAAGGGGACGAGTGTGTCTTCTGGGGCGAGGTTCTGGGCTGTACACTGACGGCTGACGATGCCGGAGACCCTGTGCTTACCGTTACATGGAAGCTCCACGCCGAATTGTGGCGGGCGGTGCAGTATACGGCGGTGGCGGATGCCTATTCCACCCTCTGCCATACCGAGACCCAGGGGACGGTCTGCCGCCTGCTGGAGGATGTCTGTTCCATGCGCCAGACCGTTCTGGCAGAGGCGGGGGATGACCTGCCCGACCCGGATCTGGAAGTCAAGGGGTGTTTCGTCACACTGGGGGCTTTGCTGCCCATGCCCGGCGAGCAGGAAAACACCGTGTGCTTTGGCGGCAAGGGAACCGCCCATGTGCTCTGCGCCGATGCAAGGGGAGAACTGACCTGCTATGACAAAGGCTTTGTGTGGCAGCTGCCGCAAAGTCTGGCAGGCACGGCGGCGGACTATTGCCTGCATGCCCATGCGGCGGTGGGAAAGGTCACCTCAGGCAAGACAGGCGGCCGTCTCCGGGTGGAAATTGAGATCGCAGTGGACGGCCAGCTTTTGAAAGTCACCTCTGTGCCGGTGGTGGGGGAGGTCGCCCTGGGGGAGGAATTCCCCGACAAGAACGACGGTCCGGCCCTCTATCTCTACTATGCATCGGAGGGCGAGCGGGTGTTCGACATTGCCAAACGCTACCATGCCCGGGCGAAGGATTTGGTGGCAGCCAATCATATGGAACCTGAGTCCGGGACACCGGTGCAGGAGATGACCACAGCCCGGGCTTGCCTGCTGATCCCCGCGGCGCTGTGAAAGGAGGCATACAAATGACGCAGGAACAGATTTATCAGAACATTGCCAGCCGGACCGGCGGCGACATTTATATCGGGGTGGTGGGCCCGGTGCGCAGCGGCAAGAGCACTCTCATCAAGCGCTTTGCCGAGCTGATGCTCTTGCCCCATATCAAAAACGATGCCCAGCGCGCTCGCGCCACCGATGAATTGCCCCAGTCTGCGGCGGGGCGCACCATCATGACGACGGAGCCCAAGTTCATTCCGGAAAAAGCGGTGGAGGTGGAACTTTCGGGCGGGGGAAGCTTTCGGGCACGGCTGGTGGACTGTGTGGGATACATGGTGGAGGGCGCCCTCGGCCATGAAGAAAACAATGCCCCCCGCCTGGTGAAAAGCCCCTGGTTTGACAAGGCGGTTCCCTTTGACCTTGCGGCCGAGACCGGTACGCGCAAGGTGATCCGGGAACATGCCACAGTAGGTCTGGTAGTCACCACCGACGGCAGCATTGCCGAGATCCCGCGGGAAAATTACCTGGATGCCGAGCAGCGCATCATTGCAGAGCTGGATGAGATCGGCAAACCCTATCTGATCCTTCTCAACTGTACCGACCCCGACAGCGAGGCCAGCCGCAGTCTGGCGGCGGGTCTGGAGCGGGATTACGGCCATCCGGTCTGCCCGGTGAACTGCACCCAGCTTACTGCTGAGAAACTGGACGCCATCCTCAAGCGGCTGCTGTATGAGTTCCCTGTGCAGGAGATTGCCGTCACCATGCCGCCGTGGGTCACCATGCTGGAACCCGGTCACTGGCTGCAGAGCTCGGTGTACGAGGCGATGCTGGAGTTTGCGGCGGGGGTTCACCGCATGCGGGATGTGGCAGGCAGACAGCCGGCCATCGACTGCGAGTATATCACCGGAGCATCCCTGTGCGGCATGGATCTGTCCACCGGCAGCGTGCACATCACGGTCAAGATTGCTCCCGATATCTTTTACAGGATTCTGGGGGAGCAGACCGGGCTGGACATTGTGGATGAGGCCAGCCTTTTGCCCTGCATCGTCAGCCTGGCCAGGGCAAAACGTGCCTATGACAAGATCAAGGGGGCTCTCGACCAGGTGGAGGCCACCGGCTACGGCATTGTCATGCCTGGTATTGATGAGCTTGCCCTGGAGGAGCCCGAGATCGTTCGCCAGGGCGGGCAGTACGGGGTACGGCTGTCGGCCAGTGCACCGTCGCTGCACATCATGAAAGCCACCATCCGCACCGAGATTTCTCCCAGTGTGGGCAGTGAGCAGCAGGGGGAAGAACTCATCAAGAGCATCCTGCAGGATTTCGAGAGCGACCCCGGCAAGCTGTGGAACACGAATATTTTCGGCAAGAGCCTTAACGAGCTGGTCAACGAGGGTTTGCAGGCAAAATTGCTGCACATGCCGCAGGAAGCCCGGGGCCGCCTGCAGGTGACGCTCGAGCGCATCATCAACGATGGCTGTGACGGCCTGATCTGCATCCTGCTGTAAGACGGCAGAGGGAAAGGGGGCGCGTATGCGGCGCAACAAGAAAGACCAACTCCGCCGTGCACAGGAGGCCGAACTGAACCGCATTGTGGCGGAGCTGGCCGCCAATGAGCGCAACTATCAGCAGGCGGAGGATGCGCTGGGCATTGAGCAGCTGGTCTATGAGCGCGCGGCGCTGATGTGTCGTTACCGTGCGCTGCTGCGCGCGGTCAGGGGAGGTGACGAACCATGCCCCTCGGTTTGATGCTGGCCGGAGCGGTCTGCGTGCTGGTTGTGGCGCGCTGTGCCGCACGGCAGAAACACGCGGTGGCGGCGCTTTTGGGCAGTGCTGTCTGCGGGCTCGCGGCGCTGGCGGTGGTGGGGCTGCTGGCACCGTATACCGGGGTGACGCTGCCCCTCAACCGTCTGACGGCCTTTGCTGCGGCGGTACTGGGGCTGCCCGGCGTGGTGGGAGTGCTGCTGCTCCAGCTGCTGCTGTAATGCGGCAATGAGAAACAGGCGGACAGGGTACTGACCCCGTCCGCCTGTTTTGCTTATGGCGTAAAAAGAAATGCGGCCGCTGCGGGCGGGGATTCTCCCTCCGCAGCGGCCGCCTGTTGAGCCAAGAAAACGACTGGACCGTAAGCCGGGTTCTGTATTAAACGACGATCTATCTTGACCTTGCGTTGCCGCAAGGCTCCGCGGGAAATCCCGCATGCCATCTCCGGGACGCGCGAGGCTCCGCATCTGTCCCATACGGATGTTGCTTCTGACAGGGTTTACATAGCCGCAAAGTCGCCAGTGCGCTGGTGAGCTCTTACCTCGCC
>JAHZHS010000132.1:3635-5831 GCA_019420135.1 Oscillospiraceae bacterium
TCCGGCACAATTTGGCAAGCCGGAGACCTTCCCGTTTGGGTTTGCAACCCACCGCCTGTTGTGATATAATCTATCCATACACTGCCGTGCGGTGGGCTTTGCCCTGCCTGTGGCCGTGTCAGGCAACAAATAGGGGAGGGCGTATATGCTGTATCTTTCCTGCCGTGTCCCATCCGGGGCCCAGGGCTGCCGTCTGGACAGCTTTCTGCGGGCTCAGGGCCTTTCGGCAGGACTGATCCGCGGGGTCAAGCACCAGTGTGGCGGCTTTTTCGCCGACGGCGCTCCCATCCACACCAATATGCCGCTTACGGCAGGGCAGCAGCTGACCTTTGCACTGCCGCCCGATCCGCCCACCCAGGTGGACCCTCAGCCGGTGAACTTCGGTATCCTGTTTGAGGATGCCTTTGCCGCTGTGCTGGAAAAGCCCACCGGCCTTGCGGTACATCCCACCCTCAACTATCCGGACAAAACGCTGGCCAATGGCTGGCTGTGGCATCTGGAGCAGAGGGGACAGGCCGGTGTTTTCCGTCCGGTCAACCGCATTGACAAAAATACCAGCGGGTTGGTGCTCTGCGCGGGCAATGCCTTCGCAGCGCCCATTCTGGCCGAGACGGCACACAAATGTTACCTCGCCGTGACGGAGGGGATTCTGCCGGAGGATGACGGCATCATCGATGCACCCATTGCCCGTCGGGGAGATTCCATCATCGGCCGTACCGTGGCTCCGGACGGCAAGCCCAGCATTACCTGTTACCGCGTCCTTGCCAGAGGTGGCGGTCATACCCTGGCAGCCTGTATCCCTGTTACCGGCCGCACTCATCAGATCCGGGTGCACATGTCCCATCTGGGCTGCCCACTGGCGGGGGATACCCTCTATGGGGGCCATACCGATGGGATCGACCGTCATGCGCTCCACTGTGCCGCGTTGACTTTCCGCCATCCCCTGGACGGCACCCTGCATTCCGTCCGGAGCGTTCTGCCGCCGGATATGGCGCAGCTTTGCCGGGACTGCGATATGCCGCCGGTATCGTTTGATACCCTGTTTGCCCTGATACAGGAACTTTCCCCCGAGACAAGGGGAGTGGAACCCAAAACGCCTTTTGCGTACTTTATCAGAGAAAATGACTAAAAAATCTTTGGAACAAAATCATACCGAAGAAACCTCTTCCCGCCGCCATAAAGGGCGCAGCCGTTTCTCCCAGTGGCTGGACGTTCACCGTGTCAAGCGCACCGTCCGTCTCTGGCATAAAAAGCAGAAAAAGTCTGCGCGCCGCAATCGCTTTGGCGAGATGCTCCGCCGGCTTCCGCATGCATCGCTCATCGGCGACGTACTGTACATGTTCGGCTTCTGGCTGGAATATGCGGTAGTGTGCGCGGGCCGTACCACGCTGCACGCCGCCGGGACAGTCCTGTCCCACATATGGGATATTCTGCTCATGATCATCCGGCCGCTGGCCATCGGGATCATTACCTTCCTGGAAGATCTGCTGGAACCTCTGGCCCGCATGCGTTCAGGCCTGAGTCATATCCGTGCTCTGCCGCAGCAGCATCCCGATGAGGACGCCAGACAGATCCGCGCCGAAAAGATCCAGTATTTCAAGCGCGGCACCAAACTGTATCTGCCTCTTGTGTGGAATGCCCTTTCTTATGCGCTGCCGGTGGCGGCGGCGGTTTTGCTGGTCTGGGTGGTGCGCACCCAGCTCAGCTTCAATTACCTGCTGGAGGTCCGCGTCAACGGGGAACCCGTCGGCTACGTAGCCAGCGAGCAGGTGTTTGACAGTGCCCGGGATGACGTACAGTCCCGTATTGAGCGCGCCCGTGCCGTGATGGAAGCGGCGGGGGTGGAGACCACTGACGATGCCTGGAACATCACGCCGACCTATACACTGGCCGTCTCGGGCAATGTCATGACCGAAAACGAGGTGGCCGACGCCATTCTCAGCGCCTCCAGCGACGAGATCGGCGACGGTACTGCCGTGTACATTGACGGAGAGCTGCGCTTTGTCACCACCGAGGGCGACCATCTGCGCGCCTATCTGGATGCAATCAAGGCTCCCTACGAGGATGCCTTTGACTCCGACCGCCGGGTGGAGTTTGTCCATGACATCACGCTGGTGGACGGCGTCTACTTCCTGTCCTCTATTGTGCCTTATGATACGGTCATTTCCACCCTCAACGCCATGTCCGATCCGGCAA
>JAHZHS010000133.1 GCA_019420135.1 Oscillospiraceae bacterium
GGACAAGAAGCGCCGTGAGGAAGTGGATGTCCGCAACAACGCCGACCAGATGGTATTCCAGACCGAGAAGGCCATGGGCGAGTTCGGCGACAAGATCTCCGCTTCCGAGAAGAGCGACATCGAGACCAAGATCAGCGCCCTGAAGGAAGCTTTGAAGTCTGGCACCACCGACGATATCAAGGCAAAGCAGGAAGAGCTGCAGAAGGCATTCTACGCCATCAGCGAGAAGGTCTACCAGCAGGCTGCCCAGGCCCAGCAGGGCCAGCAGGGCGCCAACCCCAACCCCAACGCGGGTGCACAGGGCGGCACGACCCAGAACGATGACGGCGCCGTTGACGCCGACTTCCACGAGGTCTAAAATAATACGGTAACGGGGAAAGGGTCAGCGAGTGATCGGAAAGGTCACCGGGGCTGACACCTCCCCGTCGGATAAAACCCACTGGCCGTCGCCGGCAACTTTGCCCGGCGGCGGCCCTTGTGGGGTTGACAGCCAGTCACTGGGCCTGCTTGGACAGGCGCGAACCAGCGCCGGTGGGAACAGCGAATGGAAAGGTGTGATAATATGGCAGACAAGAGAGATTACTACGAGGTTTTGGGCGTCGGCAAAAACGCCACCGAGAGCGAGATCAAAAGTGCCTACCGCAAACTTGCCAAAAAGTACCACCCTGACCTGAACCCCGGCGACAAGGAAGCCGAGGAAAAGTTCAAGGAAGTCAACGAGGCACACGATATTCTGTCCGATCCGGAAAAGCGCAAGCGGTATGACCAGTTCGGCTTTGCGGGCGTGGATCCCAACTACGCGGCAAACCAGGGTCAGGGCGCAGGCGGCTTTGGCGGCGGCTTCGGCGGCGTGGACCTCGGCGATATTTTCGGTGATATTTTCGGCGGCAGCTTCGGCGGCGGCTTCGGCGGCTTCGGCGGCGGTCGTTCCAACCCCAATGCCCCCCGCAAGGGCCATGACATCCAGGCCAGCGTCATCCTCACCTTTGAGGAGGCCGCCCACGGATGCAGCAAGACCATCAACATCACCCGCCAGGAGACCTGCCACGATTGCGGCGGCTCCGGCGCGGAGCGGGGCACCAGCCCCGAGACCTGCCCCCACTGTGGCGGCCGGGGCTATGTGGTGACCCAGCAGCGCACCCCCTTCGGTGTGATGCAGAGCCAGCAGCCCTGCAGCTACTGCGGCGGCCGGGGCACCATCATCAAGAACCCCTGCCACACCTGCCGCGGCACCGGCAAGACCGGGTCCCGCAAGACGCTGGAGGTGCGCATCCCTGCCGGCATTGACGATGATCAGAACATCGCATTGCGCGGCCAGGGCGACGCCGGCACCAACGGAGGTCCTGCGGGCGATGTGATCGTGCACGTCACGGTCAAGCCCGACCCGGTGTTTGAACGCGACGGCTTTGACGTGTGGGTACATGAGCCCATCACCTTCAGCCAGGCGGTCCTGGGCGCCGAGATCACCGTCCCCACCGTGGACGGCAAGGTGGCCTACCGCATTCCGGAAGGTACCCAGAGCGGCACCAAGTTCCGCCTGCGTGGCAAGGGCATCCAGTACCTCAACGGCAAGGGCCGCGGCGATCAGTACGTCGTGGTGGACGTGGAGATCCCCAAAAAGCTGACCAAAGCCCAGCGCGATGCCCTCAAGAACTTTGAGGACTCTCTGCGCGAGGAAAACTACGAAAAGCGCAAGGGATTTTTTAAGAATCTGAAAGACCGCTTCATGTGACCTGTCACGGCGCGTTGGAACGCCGCGGTCCTGCGGTCGCGCGGCCACAAACCGAATAAAAAACCGGCCCGTATCCCGGCACAGTCAGTGCCTTGGGATGCGGGCCGGTTTTGTTTTTTGTCGGCAGGGGAGGAAAGGCCTACTTCCACAGCCCCTCGGGATAGGTCCCCGCGTCGGTCATGGCCTTGAGGGCGGCCATCAGGGCGGGCTTGTCCTCCCGGTAGGTGACGCCGTACCACTTGTCGGTGCTGGTCAGAACACGGACTTCGGCGCGGCCGTCCGCCAGTGCCGCCGAGACCACACTGGGCAGGTAGTATTCGCACTTGAGGGGATTGACGGGCAGGTTCTGCCGCAGAAAATCGGCAAAGCCTTCCTGTGCCGCGGTGACAAAGCTGGGGGTGAAGCCCCACAGGTTCATGCTGACCAGCGAGTCGCCGGGCAACTCCACCCAGGTCTTGCCGTCGTCCTCGGTGTAGGCGATGGCGCCGTCGCGGGGCTCAATGCGGGTGCGCTCGGTGACGGACACCAGATTACCGGCGGCATCGGTCACACAGACGCCGCGGCTGACCGAACCGTTCTCGCTGACGGTGTTCTTGAGGTGGAAGCCCACCATGGCCCAGGCGAACTTACCGCCGTCCGCATGGGTGGACAGATACTCGAAAATCAGGCGGAAGCAGGTGGGACCGTAGTAGTCGTCGGCATTGATGACGGCAAAGGGGGCGTCGATGCACGCTGCCGCCGACAGCACCGCGTGGGCAGTGCCCCAGGGCTTGACGCGGCCTTCCGGCACGGAAAAGCCCTCGGGCAGGATGTCCAGCTGCTGGAAGGCATAACGCACCTCCAGCCCGGCCTGCTCCGCCCGGGCACCTACCGTGCGCTTGAAGTCTGCCTCAATCTCATGCTTGATGATGAACACCACGGTGGAAAATCCCGCCCGCCGCGCATCGTACAGGCTGTAATCCAGAATGGCCTCCCCGCAGGGCCCGACCGGGTCGATCTGTTTGAGTCCGCCGTAGCGGCTGCCCATGCCCGCCGCCATCACTACCAGGATCGGTTTGTTGCTCATTGCCCAAAAACTCCTTTTCCGGCTGTGGCCGTTTGCCCGGCAGCAGCCATCGTTCTGCCTTTTATCATACACGCCCGCGCACCGGGATGCAAGCTGAGAATGATTTGCAGTTGCCGGACTGGAACGGAACGGGCGTTTTGTGTGTGGAATTTTTGGCGCAGCAATGTTATAATGCAGACAAATAAAAGCAGTACATCCGGCCCGCCGCCGTTCCGCAGAAAAAGTTAAAGAAATTTGACAATAAGATGTAAAATGTGCCTTGCCTTATGATATAATGGGAGCAATGGCAGGACAGGAGGGAAACACCATGCGCAGCGAAACAAAAGGTCTTGTGCTGGCGGGCGGCGGCGCCAAAGGCAGCTACCAGGTCGGCGTTTACCGGGCACTGCGGGAGGTGGGCTGGCAGCCTGCGCTCATCACCGGCACCAGCGTGGGTGCCCTCAACGGTGCGCTCTTCGTCATGGACCACCTGGGCGAGGCGGAACGGCTCTGGCGCACGCTGGATGTCCACGGCGTGCTGGAAGTCCCCCAGGGCAAAAGCCCGGAGGAACTGCGTGCCTTCCTGCTGGGGGTGCTGCGCAGCGGCGGCATGAACATCGACCCGCTGGGCAACACCATCGACGATTATCTGGATGAGGACCTGGTGCGGGCTTCGGCCATCCGGTACGGGCTGGTCATGACCGAGATGAACACCCTGCACTCCCACCAGTACGCGCTGGAGGAAATCCCCCGGGGCCGCCTCAAGGAGTATATGATGGCTTCCAGCGCCTGTTTCCCGGCGCTGCGACCCCAGGAGATCGAGGGGGGCAAATACATTGATGGCGGCTGGAGCGACCACATGCCCATGGCCCTGGCCGCCCGGATGGGCGCCACCGAGCTCATCGCGGTGGACATTGACGGCGTGGGCATCAACCGTCCCAACAACACCGGCCTGCCCACCCGGATCATTCACAGCCACTGGGACCTGGGCCCGCTGTTTGAGTTTGACGGGGAGCGGGCGGTCCGCAACATCAAGCTGGGCTATCTGGACACGCTGCGGCTGTTCGGACGGGTGGGAGGCACCGCCTATGCCATTCTGCCGGCGGAGGATTCCTTCCCGGCGGATTTTGCCGCAGCCTACCGCAAAGCCTTGTCGGAGGCAGCCGGACGCGCCCCCACCCTCTGGCTGACCGAGAGCATGGCCCGCCAGGTCAAAGGCTATCCGCCCACCTACGACAAGGACCCCACCGCGCCCCCGGCTGCCGCCCTGGCACCGCTGGAGATGGCAGCGGAGCGGATGCAGCTGCCGCCTGACGAACCCATGACGGCCAAGCTGCTGGCACTGACCTTCCTGGGAAGTTTTGACCGGGACCCGGCCGACCGGTTTCCCATTCTGCTGGGCAAACAGGAGGGCAGTGTAGTGGGGGAGGCTGCTATGGCGGCCGCCGCACCCGAAGAATTTGTGACTGCGCTGGTTTCGCACACTCTGACCGGGATGGGCACCGGCGTGTTCTGGTAAAAAAGCCGCGCGGCGGAACAGGATCCTGTTTTGTCCGTCACCGCGGCAGGAGAGGGGGATGTCTATGTCTGCTTACAAGGGAATCAAAGTGTCGCCCGGTGTGGCAGTGGGACCGGTGGTCCGGCTGAACCGGGGCATTGTGGGCCTGCACCGCATTGTCAGCGACCCGTTCCGGGAGCGTGCGCTGTACGAGGCGGCCATCGTCCTGGCCAAGGATGAGCTGACCCTCCTGCAGCAGCGCGCCCAGGGGGCCGATGCCGATATTCTGATGTTCCAGATCGCCTTGCTGGAGGATGAGTCCTTCACCAACGAGATCGGCGACTACATAGCGGCAGGTGCGGGCAGCGCCGCTGCGGTGGAGCGGGCCGAGCAGATTTTTGCCGCGCGGCTGAACAATGTGGACAACGATTATATCCGCCAGCGCAGCGTGGATGTGCGCGATGCCTGCCGCCGGGTGGTGGATATCCTGGACGGCCGTCCCCGCCAGAAACTGCACCTGACAAAGCCGTCCATCCTGGTGGCAAAGCTCTTTTTCCCCAGCGACATCTTTGCCCTGGATCGTTCCATGATCCTGGGCCTTGCCGCCGACAATGACAGCGAGACCAGCCATGCGGCCATCATGGCGCGCACCATGGGCATCCCGGCGGTGTTCGGGCTGGGCAAGGGCATTGCCGCCCTGGCCGACGGCCACGAGGCCCTGATCGACGGTCAGGCGGGGACTGTGATTATCGACCCCACCCCCGATGACATCGCCCAGGCCAACCACCATCTGGCCCTGCTCCAGCGCAAAAACCGCAAGCGTCACGCCCTGGCGGGCAAACCCTGCATCACCCGGGACGGTACGGCGGTGACGCTGTATGCCAGCGCCTCCTCCCCGGAGGATATTGAGAACTCCATGCATGCCGGCGCCGATGGTATCGGTATCGTGCGCACCGAGCAGCTGCTGCTGGACCACCTGGGCGAGGAAAAGCAGTACTATCATTACATCAACTGCCTGGGAGCGGCGGGCGGCCGCCCGGTCACGGTGCGAACCGGGGACGTGGGTGCCGACGACGCCGCCCCATGGGTGGAGGATGTCCGCCGTGCGGCTGAGAACCGCCGCCGACTTTCCACCCAGATCACCGCGCTGCTGCGGGCAGGGACCCGGGGCGGGCTGCGGGTGGTGCTGCCCATGATCACAGGTCCCGAGGAGTGGGACGACGTCATGCAGGAGGTGGAGCGCTGCAAACAGCGCCTGGACCGCCGCGGCGTGGACTATGCCCGGGACCTGGAGTTCGGCTGTCTCATTGAGATCCCCGCCGCCGCCCTGGTGGCGGATCAGATCATGGACCACGGGGCAAAGTTCCTGGCGATTGATATTGACGATCTGGTACACTACACGGTGGCGGCCGGGCGCAGCGATGCTTCCAAGGGCCGGTATGAGCGGGCCGACGC
>JAHZHS010000134.1 GCA_019420135.1 Oscillospiraceae bacterium
CGGGCTGGCGCAAAAAGCGATGCCGGGCAGCCGGATCCACACGCATCCAATCCAAATCCCGCTGCGGCTGAGACAAGTACGGAGAGTCCTGCATCGTCCCAGGCATCTCCTCACGAACCGCCGCCCGATGAGGTGGACCGCTTGTATGACAATATCATGAATGATCCCTTGAAATATGTGCGCCGCCTCACCCGGTGGGCCAAAGGGCCGGGCAAGATTCTGCTGGAACATCTCAAAGTGCGCAAGGTCAGGATTGTCTGGACGGTGACCGCCGGAGACGCCGCTGCAACGGCGATTGCCTACGGGGCTTTGGCAGGTACCTGCAATACGGCCTGGGCTATTCTGGAGGATCTGGTGGATGTCCGGGCAGAGGAACTTCGTCTGGAGGCGGACTTTACCGGAGAACACAAGAAGGAGCGCTGTTTCTCTTGCCAAATCGCAGCAAGAATGTATATAATAGTAGCATCGGTAATTTTGACGGTTATGCGAAATGCCGGCCGCCGCGGCAAAACAGGCAAAAAGCGGCGTGCAAAGACTATGACTGCTGTCTGATTCAAGGCGGCGGGTTCTGTAAAACCTGTACCGTAACCGTTGTTTGAAGGAGGAACCTTTTATGGCTGAACATCCGGTTCAGGGGCTGATGGGAGCTACCGTAGAAAAAATCCGTGAGATGGCAGACGCCAACACCATTATCGGTTCGCCGATCACATTGGATGGAAGCACTACGATCATCCCGGTTTCCAAAGTCACTCTCGGCTTTGCCTCCGGCGGGTCCGACGTGGGGGCAAAATCGACCAAGGAGATGTTCGGCGGCGGCTCAGGAGCAGGCGTTTCTATTACGCCCATTGCCTTCCTGGTTGTCAAGGACGGCACGGTCCGTACTGTGCAGCTGGCCGAGCATGTATCACCCATCGACAATGCCATCAATGCACTGCCGGAGCTGGTGGACAAGCTGGCTGCTCTTGTAAAAAAGGACAATGCCGAGAAGAAAGAAGAAGCAGAGACGGCAGAGGAATAATTTGCCGCGCAATACACGGAACGAGCGGGCGCGGCCCGGCTGTGCAGGCCGGACGCTGCCCGCTTTTCCTGTCAGGAGGAATTCTATACCATGGCACAACAACGTATCCAGAAAGTCCTGTCCGATCAGGGATATTGCTCCCGCCGCGCCGCAGAAGAGCTGATCGCCGAAGGACGCGTCAAGGTCAACGGACATCCCGTCGGCCTCGGTGACAAAATGGACCCGGATTTTGATAAAGTATCGGTGGACGGCAAGAACCTGCGCATTGTACGCAAGCGTCAGTACATCTATCTGATGCTCCACAAACCACGGGGATACATTACCACGGCATCTGATGAGCGCGGCCGCAAGACGGTTATGGATCTTTTGACCGATGTGCCCCGCCGTGTTTATCCGGTGGGGCGTCTTGACAAGGACAGCGAGGGCCTTTTGCTCTTGACGGACGATGGAGCTTTTGCCAATCTGCTGACGCATCCGTCGGGTGGAGTGAGCAAGCTCTATCGCGTCACGGTCCGTCCCCGCGCCACCGAACAGCAGGTTGTGGAGATGTCCTCGGGTGTAGTGCTGGATGATGGGGTCCGCACCGCCCCCGCGGTGATCCATGTGGTCACCGATGAGCCGGGCCGCACTGTGCTGGAGATCACCCTGCATGAGGGACGTAACCGTCAGATCCGCCGCATGTGTGAGGCGGTGGGGCTAGAAGTGGTACGCCTCAAGCGCAGCGCCGAAGGCCCGGTCAAGCTGGGAATGCTGCAGCCGGGGCAGTATCGGGAATTGAAAAAATCCGAGGTTTCCGCCCTGCGAGCCGCCGCCAAGCAGGGAAAGGGGACCGCACCGAAGCCGGACAGCGGTCGGAAAGGACCCTTTCCACGCAAGTGAAAATCCCTGTTTGGGGTCAACTTCTGTCACGCAAGCCAAAAAAACTTATACACCGTGCACAATTTTGTAACAAAAGCACTTGTTTGGTGAAAATTTAAGTAGTATAATCTATACATATGGCATAACGCAACCATCTTGCGATATCACAACAGGGAGGTTCATATATGGCAGCAAAAAAGGCGGGCAAGGAACAGATCCTTGCACATTTTTTTGACGACGGTGTCTATACGCCGCTGTTTCAGGAAGGTGCCGTGAGCGCTGCTTACGGCTGCGCCAACGGTCAGACCGCATATGTGGTTTGCCAGGACGGCAGCCCGCTCGGTGTGGACGACATCAACAAGACCATCCGCGTTCTGGAAATGGCCGCGGAGACCGGCAATCCGGTGGTGACATTCTATGATTCCACCGGCGCAAAGCTGGACGGCGGTCTGAATCTTCTGACCGCCAATGCCAAACTGATGGGCGAGATTTCGCGCATCTCCGGCGTTGTCCCTCAGATCGCGGTGGTGACAGGCGTGTGCGCGGGCACTTCCGCAATTCATGCCGCCGCTGCGGATCTCTGCATTGTCTCCAAGGATGCGGAGCTGTTCCTGACGGCTCCCTTTAACAGTGATGACAAGGTTGCCGATGCAGGCAGCGAAGCTTTTGCCGCCCGCGCCGGTGTGGAGGCAGTGCATGCAAAGGATGCCGAGGATGCCGCCAAGCAGGCGGCCGCTCTGGTTGGCATGCTGCCGGGGAACAATCTGGCCGGTCCTGCTGTGTTTGATTTTGCAGCACCCAAAGCCGCTCTCAATCTTGCCAAGTATGACCCGAAGCAGGCGGCAGAGTCCATCGCCGATGAGGGCAGCCTGGTGGAGCTGTACGCTGGCTACGGCGCCAACGTCTATACCGCACTGGGCACCATCAACGGCATGACGGCAGGCCTGATGGCCACCGCCAAGGAGGGCCTTGATCACCGCTGCACGGCCAAGGCGGCCCGTTTTGTGCGCATGTGCGATGCCTACAGCATTCCCGTGGTGACCGTCGTCAACACCGACGGCTTCGTCAAGAGCGAGTCCGACGACCAGGCCGGCGGTATCCGTCAGGCGGCCCGCATGGCCGGCGTTTATGCCGAAGCCACAACGGTTAAGGTTGCGGTTTTGGCCGGGGAGGCAGTCGGCCCTGTGTACACCGTTTTTGCTGCTCCCGCCGACTGGCGCATCGCCGTGGACGGCTGTACCGTTGCGCCGCTGGCGCCTGAAGCGGCAGTGAGCGTTCTGTACAAGGATGAGATCTACGCTTCCGATAACATTACCAAGGCTACCCAGGATAAGGCTGCTGCATATCGCAGCGAACAGTGCTCCGCCAAGGCGGCAGCAGCTGCCGGAGCGGCAGATACTGAGACTGCAGCTGCCAATGTCCGCAATGCAGTTGCACAGGCACTGGATATGCTGGCGACGAAACGCGCAGTCCGCCTGTCCAAGAAGCACGGCAATATTGCGCTTTGATATCGGAGACTTCTGAATTTTGAAGGAGGATTACCCCTATGAAAAACCTTACCGTCACTGTAAACGGCGTTGCTTATCAGGTCACTGTTGAAGAGAACACCGGCGCTCCCGTTGCCCCCGCCGCAGCTCCTGCTGCGCCTGCCGCTCCGGCTGCTCCGGCGCCTGCCGCAGCCCCCGCGCCTGCTGCCCCTCAGGGCGCTGCCGGTGCCGTTACCGTTGCTGCTCCTATGCCGGGCAACATCCTCGATGTCCGCGTCAAGCCGGGCGATTCCGTCAAGGCCGGCTCCGTCATGATGATTCTGGAAGCCATGAAAATGGAAAATGAGATTTCCGCACCCCAGGACGGCACCATTGCCACCGTCAACGTCCGCAAGGGCGATACCGTCAGCTCCGGCGATCTGCTGGTCACCATGAACTGAGAGAACGCAACATATGAGATGTGACCGCTAAGCGGTTCAAAACGAGGTGAACGAAATTGGCTAAGAAACCGATAAAGATTACCGAAGTTGTGCTTCGCGACGCGCACCAGTCTTTGCTGGCGACTCGTATGACGATGGATGAGATGCGTCCCATTCTGCCTGAGATGGACAAGATTCCGTACTTCTCCGTGGAGTGCTGGGGCGGCGCAACATTCGACTCTTGCATCCGCTTCCTGGACGAGGATCCCTGGGAGCGTCTGCGCATCCTGCGCAAGGAACTGCCTCACCAGAAACTGCAGATGCTCTTCCGCGGCCAGAATATGCTGGGCTATCGTCCCTATGCAGACGACGCGGTGGAGTACTTCGTGCAGAAATCCGTTGCCAACGGCATCGACGTCATCCGTATTTTTGATGCGCTGAATGATCCGCGCAACCTGCAGACCGCCATCAAGGCTGCCAACAAGGAAGGGGCCCATGTCCAGGCTTGCATCAGCTACACGCTGAGCCCGGTCCACAACAATGAGTACTTTGCCCAGTATGCCAAGACCCTGGAGGAGATGGGAGCCAACTCCATCTGCATCAAGGATATGGCCGGCCTGCTCAAGCCGTATACCTGCTACGACCTCGTCAAGAAGCTGAAGGAAACCGTCAGCATTCCTATCGATATCCACAGCCATTACACGGCAGGCCTTGCTTCCATGTCCATCCTCAAGGGCATTGAAGCTGGTGCCGATATCGTGGACACCGCCATGAGCCCTCTGGCATTGGGTACCTCCCATATGCCCACTGAGAGTCTGGTTGCTGCCCTGCAGGGAACCGATTACGATACCGGTCTCGATCTCGGCCAGCTGAATGTCGTCCGCGCATATTTTGCCAAGCTGCGTGAGAAGTACATTGCCAACGGCCAGATCAGTCCCAAGAGCCTGGGCGTTGATGCCAATACGCTGCTCTATCAGGTTCCGGGCGGTATGTTCTCCAACATGCTAAAACAGCTCAAGGATGCCGGCAAGGAGGACAAGCTGGATGAAGTGCTGAAGGAAATCCCGCGCGTCCGTGAGGATGCCGGTTATCCGCCGCTGGTCACCCCGACCAGCCAGATCGTCGGTACCCAGGCTGTCTTCAATGTCATTTTGGGTGAGCGCTACAAAATGGTCACCAAGGAATTCAAGGGCCTGGTCCATGGTGATTACGGCAAGACCCCCGCTCCCATCAAGCCCGAATTCCAGGCCATGATCCTCAAGGGTGAGAAGCCTATTACCTGCCGTTTTGCAGATACGCTGGAGCCCGAGATGGACAAGCTGAAGGCTGAGGCTGCCAAGTATGCCATCCAGGAAGAGGATGTCCTGACTTATGCGATGTTCCCGCAGGTTGCGCCCAAGTTCTTTGAGAAGCGCAATGCTCGCCTTCAGGGTGTGGATGCCCTGCATGCCGACTACGAGAACAAGAGCCATCCTGTCTGATTGCCCGTAATATTTTGATACGCAATAGGTGTCGGTAGTTACCGACACAGGAAAAGCCCTCCCGGAATAAATTCCGGGAGGGCTTTATTTGTCTCACACAAGCATCTTGCTGCAAAAACCAGCCATGAGAAAAGCGCTGAAGGGCGGGGAAGAACTTTTCCGGAGAGTACCCTTCCAGCAGCGAACATTCCGGCCAAAAAGCTTTTACGGAACCTCTGAAGTTTCGGCCGCGGCAAGACTCTGCTTGTAGCCGGCCTCATACGCAGCATTTGTGTGACCGGGGAAGGGAT
>JAHZHS010000135.1 GCA_019420135.1 Oscillospiraceae bacterium
CGGTGTCCTGGGATTCCAGATACCCCACCTCGTCCACAAAGGCCCAGGGGCAGGGGCTTTCCATGCAGGCGTCCAGCGCCCGCACCCCCGCCTTAGCAAAGGCCCCGGGCACCGGGCGCATACGGTTTTCCGGGCCGGGGAGGGCAGGATCAAAGACCCCTACCCGGGCCGTCCGGCCGGAGGGAACATCCACCAGGTCGACCCCCTCCCCGCGGACGGCCCGGGTGCAGATGCCGGGGACAGGGTCCGGGCAGAGCAGGGGCAGCAGTTCTTTTAGCAGAGTGGTCTTGCCTGCGCCCCGGCCGCCGGTGAGAAAGAGGTGGCGCTTACCGCTGATCGCCAAAAATCTGGCAATAGATGCCGCGGCAGGCCTGGGTGCATTGGGCGCGGTAGTCTGCATACTTGTCCAGAAACTCCTTTCCCCGGGGGGTCAGGCGGCTGCCGCCGCCGTCCCTGCCACCGGTGGTGCGCTGGGTGAGGGCAAAGCCCAGGGCCTCCTCGGCGTGGCGGACCAGGCGCAAGGCCTTGGTGTAGGCCATGCCCATGGAGGCCGCTGCAGCCCGCAGGGAACCCTCCGTCTCCACCGCACAGAGCAGGCGGTAGGGACCTTCCCCGAAAAAGCGCTCCCCCTCATCGTCCAGCAGCATGACTTTGGTCACAGGTTCCATGGCGTTTCCTCCTCCTGCTCCTCACTGAGCATGACAAGATGCCGACGCCCGTCCCGGCCGGGGCGGGCCGTCAGGCTGACGGGGCCGTAGATGGCCGATAGGGCGCTCTCCAGTTCGGGCAGCGGGTCGTCCGCCGGGGAGAGCACCGCCAGAGTTTTGCCCTCCTGCAGAACCAGCAGCCGGTCGCAGCAGGAGAGGGCCAGCATGGGGTCGTGGAGGGCCGCCAGCACCCCCCGGCGGCCCTGCCTCACCCAGCGGCGGAGAAGATGGAGCATCCGGTACCGCAGCTGAAAGTCGAGGGCGCTCTCCGGCTCGTCCAGAAGCAGCAGCTGCGCCCCCGACACCAGCGTCCGGGCCAGGATGCACAGCTGCTTCTGGCCCTCGCTCAGGGTCTGGTAGTTTTCCTCCTCCCGCCCCGCCAGCCCGGTGAGGGCCAGGGCACGGCGGGCGGTTTCCTTCATTCGGGCGGTGGGGCGTTCCAGCAGGCTCAAATGGGGGTTATACCCCATGAGGACCACATCCAGCACCGAGATGTCGATGCCGATGCCGCTGCGCTGAGGAATGTAGGCGCATTGCCGGGCCAGCTGCCGGGGCGGCAGGCTGCCCAGGTCACAGCCCTCCAGCAGGCTCTGCCCGCCGTGAGGGAGCAGGCCGCAGACCGCCTTGAGCAAGGTGGTCTTGCCGCTGCCGTTGGCCCCCAGAATGCCGGTGATCAGCCCCGGGGCGGAGGAAAACTCCACCCCCCGCAGAATGTCCGGGCCGCCGTAGCCGGCGGTCAGGCCGGTGATGGTGAAAAAAGGTTCGTGGTTCACAGACTCCGCCTCCCTCTTACCACCAGCCAGATGAGGAAGGGAGCCCCCAGCAGGCTGGTAAAGATGCTCACCGGCAGTTCGGTCTCGGCCAGGGACCGGGCCAGCAGGTCGGCGGCGCAGAGCAGCACCCCGCCCAGCAGGCCGCTGAGCACCATGGTGGAGAAGCGGTTGGAGCGGGTGAGCAGCCGTGCCCCGTGGGGGGCCAGCAGGCCGATAAAGCTGATGAGACCCGTCAGGCTGACCACGCAGGAGACGGTGAGGGTGGCGGCCAGCAGCACCACCAGGCGCAGCTGGCCCACAGGCACCCCCAGCATGCGTGCCTCGTCCTCCTGCGCCGAGAGCAGGAGGACCTGCCGGTGCAGGGCAAACAGCACCACCAGCACCACGGCGCACAGGGCCATATTGACGGCGGCGGAGTGCAGGCTGATGCCGTTGAGGCTGCCCATGATCCAGTACTCGATGGAGGCCAGCTGGCGTTCCGGGTCGGCGGTGAGCTTGAGGCAGATGAGCACCGTCTGGGCCAGGGCGTGCACCGCAATGCCCGCCAGCACGATGGTGCTGCCCCGCCCCGAGCGGTCGAGGGCCGCCAGGGCCAGAGCCGCAAAGACTGCCGCAATGGCGCCCCCGAAGGAGCAGGCGGTGACGGCCGCCGTGCCGGAACAAAAGAGGATGCCCGCCGCCGCCCCCGCGCTGGCCCCCGAGGAGACGCCGATGACGTCGGGGGAGGCCAGGGGATTGCGGAAAACGGTCTGGTAGACAAAGCCGGAGGCACCCAGGGCAAAGCCCCCCAGCACCCCCACCAGCATGCGGGTGAAGCGCAAGGTCCAGAACACCCGGACCTGCATGGCATCCCCGGCCAGCAGGCCCTCCACCGTCAGGGGATACTTGCCCACAAAGAGGCTGCACAGGCCGAGAACGACCAGCAGGACGCCCGCTGCCGTGCACAGCCCCCCGGCCTTACGCCAGCGGGTAGGTGAAGCCGTAGAAGTTCTCATAGAAGCTGCCCATTACGGCGTTGGCCTCATCGGCGGAGCAGAGGTCAGGGTGCAGCACGGTGGAAAGCCACACGGCGCCCAGAATGCCGCCGGGCACCGGGCTGTCCCAGGCCTCGGCGTCGCCGGGCATCTGATAGACGTTGCCGTTCTTGACGGCGGTGCAGTCGGCCAGGTTGGCGTCGTTTAGCACGTCGTCGCAGGTGTAGGAGGCGTCGGAGGCCAGAATGATGTAGTCGGGGTCCCAGGCCAGCAGCTGCTCATAGTCGATGTCCACCCAGTAGGTGTCGGTGATGTCGGACGCCACGTTGTGGCCCCCCGCCAGGTCGATGAGGTCGCTCTGGTACATGGCGCTGCCCGCCGTGGACAGCAGGTCGGAGTTGCCCGCCAGATAGACGTCGGGACGGTCGGCATCGGCCAGGGTGGTCTCCAGACGGGTCTGCTGCTCCTGGGTGAAGGCCAGCAGCTCGTCGGCGGCCTCCACCGCGTTGGTGGCCTGGCCTACCAGAGTGATGGTCTCGGCCAACAGGGTGCGGTCCTCGGGGTTGATGAGCAGCACGGGGATGCCCAGCTCGGTCAGGGAATCGGCGGCGCTCTCCAGCTTGAGGGGCAGGATGACGAGATCGGGTTCGAGAGCGGCACAGCCCTCCAGGTCAAACTCCTTGGCGGAACCCACGCTGGGCAGCTCCAGCAGCTCGGGGGCGCTCAGGCTGTAAATGGGGCGGGTGTCCGCCTTGGCCTCGATGCCCACCATGCGGTCGGCACGGCCCAGAGCAATGAGCAGGCTGGAGGAAATGTAGTAGCCGCTGACGATGGTCTGGGGCTCGCTCTCGATGGTGACGGTGCGGCCCGCCTGATCGGTGAGGGTCATGGGGTAGGTGAGAGGCTGGGCCTCCACGGCCTCCTCCGGGGTGACGGGGGTGGCTTCCTCCGTCTCCACCGTCACGGAGGAGGACTGGCTGGTATCGGCAACGTTGTTGCAGGCGGCCAGGGAGACCGTCAGGGCAAGGGCGGTGGCAAGAGCAGCCGCACGGGTGGTAAGACGCTTCATAGGGTAAATCATTCTCCTTTTTCTCCGGCCGCAGGGAGGCATGACGCCCTCCCGCGACCGTTGTAGTTTAGAAAGTACAACGAGATTATAGCAGACCTTTCTTCCTTATTCAAATGCAATATGGTACAATCAGGATGAAACAGTGTGCAAAAGAATGATTTTTGCCCTTTTGCCCCGAAAAAAGGAGACTGTCCCATGATGACCATTCAGAACTACGTCCGCCCGCAGACGCTGGAGCAGGCGTATGAACTTTTGAGCAAAAACCGCCGCAACCGCGCTGTGGCGGGGATGCTGTGGCTGCGCCTGACCGGCGGCAGCATCCAGACTGCCGTGGACCTGTGCGACCTGGGCCTGGATACCATGGAGGAGACCGACGACGCCTTTGTCATCGGCGCCATGACGCCGCTGCGCAAGCTGGAACTGGACCCCGGCTTTGCCGCCTACACCGGCGGGGCCGCCGCCCGGGCCCTGGGGGATATTGTGGGGGTGCAGTTCCGCAACCTGGCCACGGTGGGCGGCAGCGTCTTTGGGCGGTTCGGCTTTTCCGACGTGCTGACCCTGCTGCTGGCCCTGGACACCGAGGTGGAACTGTACGGCGCGGGCCGGATGCCTCTGTCCCAGTTTGCCGAGCTGCCCCAGACCACCCGGGACCTGCTGGTGCGCATCTACGTCAAAAAGACGCCGGGCACCGTGGCCTACCGGGCGGTGCGCATCGCCCGCACCGATTTCCCGGTGCTGACCTGCGCGGCTTCCCGGCTGGACGGCCGGGTACGCCTCTGCGTGGGCGCCCGGCCGGGCAAAGCCATGGTGCTGGACCTGACCGAAGCCGCCGCCGGAGGCCTGACCCCGGATACCGTCCGATCGCTGGCCGAAGAGGCAGCAAAACAAATCCCCACGGGCAGCAATTCCCGTGGCAGCGCGGCCTACCGCAGCCATCTGGTGCGGGTGCTGGCCGAGCGGACTCTGTCGCAGGTGGGAGGCTTTGGAAATGGAGATTAAACTGAAACTCAACGGCAAGGCCGTCACCGGGTCGGTGGAGGCGGATACCCCCCTCATCGACTTTCTGCGGCAGAAGGGCTGCTACAGCGTGAAATGCGGCTGCGACACCTCCAACTGCGGGCTGTGCACCGTATTCCTGGACGATGTGCCGGTGCTGTCCTGCTCGGTGCTGGCCGCACGGGCGGACGGCCATGCCGTCACCACTCTGGAGGGCCTCCAGGAGGAGGCCGCCGATTTCGTGGGCTTCATCGCCGACCAGGGCGCCGACCAGTGCGGTTTCTGCAACCCCGGCTTTGTCATGAACACCATCGCCCTGCTGCGGGAAAACCCCGACCCCACCGACGACGAGATCCGAGCCTATCTGGCGGGCAACCTCTGCCGCTGCTCCGGCTACGAGGGCCAGCTGCGGGGCATCCGCGCCTATCTGGACAGCAGAAAGGGGAAAGGAGCGCAAAATGGCAACTGAAAAGTATCAATATGTCGGCCATGCCATGCGCAAGAAGGACTCCATGCAGCTTTTGCTGGGCAAGCCGGTCTACACCGATGACATCGTTCCCCGGGACGCCCTGGTGGTTAAATTGCTGCGCAGCCCCCATGCCAGCGCCCTGGTGGAGGAGATCGACACCTCCATCGCCCTGAAAGTCCCCGGGGTGGTGGCCGTCTATACCTGGAAGGACGTGCCCCGGACCCGATTTGCCATCGCGGGCCAGACCTACCCGGAACCCTCCCCCTACGACCGGCTGATTTTGGACCGGCAGCTGCGCTTTGTGGGGGACCCGGTGGCCATCATCGCGGCGGAAAACGAGAAGGCTGCCCAAAAGGCCATGCGCCTTGTCAAGGTCAAATACAAGCTGCTGCCCGCCATCCTGGACATGCACGACGCCAAGGACAACCCCATTCTCGTCCACCCCGAGGAGGACTGGTATCCTCCCTGCCCGGTGGGCGGCGACAACAAGCG
>JAHZHS010000136.1 GCA_019420135.1 Oscillospiraceae bacterium
ACGGCATCCCTTATCCGGACGCTGTCATGTTTTGCAAAGTACGTCATGCAGCGGTTGCGTTCCGGAGACATTGACGGGCAGGGATTCAACGTTCTGAAAAACTGCAGTCTTGCCGGAAACACGCCGGCCTTTTTTCTGCACGGCAGTCGCTATTTGACAAACCGCTCGATAGCCTTGTTCAAATGTTCCAATGCCTCCGTATCACCGGTTTCCACTGCGGCGACCAGACAATGTTCGATGTGATCCTGAAGGATGATTTTCCCGGTATTATTGATGGCGGATCGGACGGCGGAAAGCTGAATCAATACCTCGGAGCAATCCTGCCCCCGTTCCACCATCCGTTTGACGGCCTGCAAATGGCCGATGGCGCGGGAAAGGCGGTCGATTACCACCTTTGTCTGGGCATGTGCGTGATGGTGCGCGTGGTCGTGTTCCGATGGGAGCATAAGGCCACCTCCTGCTTGAATTTGCTTCCATTTTAGGCAACGGGCGCCGGTTGTCAACCGCCTATCCCCCAGGGGGGCTTCTCAAAAATCCTGAAAATGCTATACTGTTCCCGTCGCAGTCACTGCCGATTCGCGGAGTTGTAAAATTTATCGGCCGCACGCAGCGGCACGGGCAGTCAGAAGATTGCCGCTTTCGTTTGCAACGTCCGGCTGCGGAGAAAACCAGGGCGAGAGCCAAAGCAAAAACACAGACAGGAAGTCTGCTGTATGCACACAGAAGGTGCACACGGCAGACTTTTCTTTTTGGCGAAAATGAAAGTCGGATGAATTTTCACGAGGAGGGACAGATATGCAGTACAAGGCGGACCGAAAAATCCGGATCTGTTTGAAGATCTATGATACAGGGCTGACCATTCCGGCAACCATTCTTCACGGCAGAAGGCCGGGCAAGAAAATCACCCTGGCAGCAGGGGTCCACAGCCGGGAATACATCGGCATCCAGGCGCTGACAGAACTGGCGAATGAACTGCAGCCAGAAGCACTCACAGGCACGGTGGTGATTCTCCATTGCTGCAACTATGAGGGCTTTTTCTGCCGCAGTTCCGATGTATTTCCCCAGGACGGCAAAAACCTCAATCGGGTATTCCCGGGCCGCGCCGACGGGACCGCTGCGGAACAGGTGGCGGCCTTTCTGGAGGAGACGGTCATAAAGGGCAGCGATTACATTGTGGACCTTCATTCAGGGGGATTCTGTGAGGCCCTGACGCCCCATGTCTACTTTCAGGGGACGGCAAAAAAGGAGGTGTGCCGCATCTCCCGGCAGATGGCGCAGCTCACCGGTGTGCCGTACATGGTGCGGTCCAGCGCGGAAAACGGCTTTTACAGCTATGCAGGACAGAAAGGTGTGCCAGCCATTTTGCTGGAACGGGGCGGCTGCGGGCTGCTGGACCGGCAGCAGGTGAAGGAGGACATGGCCGATGTCCGGAACATTCTGCGCGGACTGGGCTTTTTGCAGGACGGCATCCCCGTGCGGCATACACCCAAGCAGCTGATTTCCACCGGATACTATGAGGATTCCCCCAGCCATGGATGCTGGTATCCGGCCAAACAGCCCGGCGACCGGACCAGAAAAGGGGAATTGCTGGGAGAAATCCGCACCATCTACGGTGACCCCATCGAGCAGATCCATGCAAAGGCGGCGGGCGTGATCCTGTACCAGACGGTCTCTCTCGGCATCGAGGCCGGGACACCCATGATCGCCTACGGGGAGCTCAACAGCTGAGACAGGAAAACGGAAGAGTTACCATCCGCTATGGGATGGATGGTCACACAGACCGCGTATGAGGAAAAAACGATGAATCAACAGCAAACCTATATACATGACAATATTGCCTACTGGACAAAGCGGGCGCCCAGCTATTCGCAGGCCAACCGGGAGGAGCTGCATACCGGACAGCGGCAAGTCTGGGCCCATGCCCTGGAGTCACGGATCCGGAAGCGGTTCGGAGATAAAAGCCCCCGGGAAATCCCCGTTCTGGATGTTGGGACGGGCCCCGGCTTTTTTGCCATCCTGCTGGCGGGACTGGGGTATCCGGTCACGGCAGTGGATTATACCCGGTCCATGCTGGAACAGGCGAGGGAAAACGCCGGACCTCTGGCGGGGCAGATTCATTTCCGGCAGATGAATGCCCAGGAACTATCCTTCCCGGATGAGCAATTCGCTGTGGTGGTTTCCCGCAATGTGACGTGGAATCTGCCCTCACCCCGGCAGGCCTATGAACAGTGGACGCGGGTTCTCCGTCCGAGCGGGCTGATCCTGAACTTTGACGCCAACTGGTATCGGTATCTCTATGACCCGCAGGCAGAAAGAGCCCATCGTGCCGACAAGGAACAGGTGCGCGTGGCAGGCGTGGCGGATGACACGGCGGGAACGGATGTCGCGGCCATGGAAGCCCTGGCCCGTCAGGCGCCACTGTCCAGAAAGCTCCGCCCCCAGTGGGACAGGGAGATCCTGGGCAGCCTCGGCCTGGAGGTGACCGTGGACACGGAGGTGTGGAAACAGGTGTGGACCCGGGCGGAATGGCTCAACAATGCCTCCACACCCCTGTTTCTGGTGGCGGCGACAAAGCCTGCGGGGGAAAGGAGCCTGCCGTGAAGCGATATGTCTTGCGCCGCCTTTTGCAGCTGATCCCCATTCTGTTTGTCATCACCTTTCTGTCCTTTGGCATGATGCGGCTGGCGGGCAGCGATGCGGTGCTCCAGAAGATGGAGAATACCGGAATGGTGCTTTCCCGGCAGGCGTTGGACGCCGCAAGGGCGGAACTGGGTCTGGACAAACCCTTCCTTACCCAATATCTTGTCTGGCTGGGCAATCTTTTGCGGGGAAACATGGGGACCAGCTATATTTCGGGACAGGAGATTTTCTCCACCTTTCTGTCCAAACTGCCGGCCACGCTGCTCCTGACGGCGGTCTCCCTTCTGCTTACCTTGGTGGTTTCCATTCCTCTGGGCGTACTGGCCGCCGTCAGGCAGAACCAGCTGACGGACTATGGTATCCGGTTTGCCAGTTTTTTGGGCAACAGTATGCCAAACTTTTTCGTGGCGATGCTGCTGATGTACCTGTTTGCCATCCGGCTGGACTGGTTGCCTGTCATCAGCCGTGAGACCAATCTGCAAAGTGTGATTCTCCCTGCCATGACGCTGGCCATCGCCATGTCGGCTAAGTATCTGCGGCAGGTGCGGGCCACGGTGCTGGAAGAACTGGGCAAGGACTATGTGGCAGGGGCAAAAGCCCGGGGCATCCGGTTTTCGGTGACGCTGACAAAAAGCGTTTTGCGGGCATGCATGGTCACGATTCTGACGCTGCTGACCCTCTCTATCGGCAGTCTGCTGGGCGGTACGGCCATTGTGGAGTCCATATTTCTGTGGGACGGGGTGGGCAAGCTGGCGGTGGATGCCATCAACCTGCGGGATTGCCCCATGATCCAGGCCCATGGGATGTGGATGACCATTCTCTGTGTCTGTGTGAATCTGATCACCGACCTGTCCTACCGGATGCTGGACCCCCGGATCCGTCTGGAAGGAGCAAAACCATGAGGGCCGGAGTCACGGTGCGCTACCGGAAGGTCCGCAAAAACAATTCCCGGAAGCGGCTGGTCTGCTTTCTGCTGCTGGCGGTACTTCTGATGGGGGCGGTGGTGTTTGCCGGGCAGCTTTGCCCCTATGACCCGAATGCCCAAATCTTCTCCCCCTTGCAACCGCCCAGCACATTGCACCCCGCCGGAACCGACCGCCTGGGACGGGATCTGCTGTCCCGCATTCTGATCGGCCTGCGGACCAGCGTGCTCTCGACCCTGGTGCTGGTAGGGATCATCACGGCGGCGGGGACGGCTGCAGGTATTCTGTGCGGCTATCTGGGCGGCCGGTTGGATTCCCTCATCATGCGGGTGTCGGACATCTGCCTGGCTTTTCCGGGACTGGTGTTTGCCCTGGCCATTGCGGCCCTGCTGAGCGGCGGGCTGCAGAATGCCGTCCTTGCCCTGTCGGTGATCAGCTGGCCCAAATATGCCCGCATTGCCCGCGGCCAGACCCTGACTTTGAAAAGCATGGACTACATCGCGGCGGCGCGGCTGGCGGGGGACAACTCCATCCAACTGGTGCTGCGGCATATTCTGCCCAATTGTACAGGGCCCATTCTCGTCACCGCCATGCTGGATATCGGCACCATGATGATGGAGCTGGCTGGGCTGAGCTTTCTTGGGCTGGGGGCCACGCCGCCCACGGCGGAACTGGGCAGCATGATGAGCACCGGCCGCAGCATGCTGCAAACTTACCCGTGGGTCATCTTCGGGCCGGGGATCGCTATTTTTGTGGCGGTGGCCGTTTTCAATCTGCTGGGCGATGCGGTGCGGGATTCTCTGGATCCCCGCAACAGCCGCAAGCAATAAAACATTTCAAAAATAAAGGAGCGAAAAAATGAAAAAGAGCGAAAGAATGATATCCTTTCTGGCGGCGGCCTCCCTGGCATTGGGGCTGATGGCCGGCTGTTCATCGGAGAAAATGTCTACTCCGGAAACTGCCTCCCAAGCCGCAGCAACCACTTTTGTGCTGGGAGATACCACCTTCAATCCGGAAAATGAGGAGCCGGACGTAAACCCGCACAATGCCTATTCCGGCTGGGCCTGCATCCGCTATGGCATCGGGGAGACCCTCTTCCACTATTCCGACAGCATGGAGATCGAGCCCTGGCTTGCCACCGGTTATGAACAGGTGGACGCGCTGACCTGGAAGATCACCCTGCAGGATGGTGTGACCTTCTCCAGCGGTCGGGCACTGGACGGCCAGGCGGTGAAAGAGTGCCTGGAACATCTGGTGGAGGTCCATGACCGTGCCCGGGGCGACCTGAAGATCGATACCATCACGGCGGATGGCCAGACGGTGACCATCACCACCCGGCAACCCTGCCCGACCCTGCTCAATTATCTCAGTGATCCCTACGGATGTATCATCGACATGAAGGCGGGCATCACGGCGGACGGCATTGTCTGCGGAACCGGCCCCTATGTCGTCTCTGCCATGACGGCCGGCAAGGAGCTGGACCTGGTGAAAAACGAAACCTACTGGAAGGCAGAACCCGGGTATGACAAGGTGTCGGTGGTGACTATCCCGGATGGCGATACCCTGACCCTGGCACTCCAGTCGGGGGAAATCGACGGCGCCTACGGCATGCCCTACGCCAGTTATCCTCTGTTCCGCAATGAAGACTATACCTTCTCCAGCTGTGCCACCAGCCGTGCCTTTTTTGTGGACATGAATTTTGAGAGCGAGATCCTGCAGGACAGTGCGGTGCGGCAGGCCATCGCCATGTGCATTGACAAAGAACGGTTTGTGGAAAATCTGCTGGACGGCAACGGCTATCCCGCAGCGGGAGTATATCCTGACAGTTTTTCCTTTGGAGGGGATGCAGTGACGGCCAAACCCTACGACCCGGACCAGGCAAAGAAAATCCTTGAAGATGCA
>JAHZHS010000137.1 GCA_019420135.1 Oscillospiraceae bacterium
CCGGATTCCCGGGAAAACACCTTTGATCCAATCAGAACGCCCACTCGCCGTCCCGGAAGATCTCGACGGTCTCACCGTTCTTGCGCAGGCCGGTGATGTGGCTGTCCACAGCACCCACCATGACATCTTCATGGATGGCGGAGTCGTTGAGGCCCTTTTCCATCAGCTGCTCACGGGTCATGTCGCGGCCGCCCACGATGTTGGTGGGATAGCCTGCGCCGAAAGCAATGTGGCAGGCGGCGTTCTCGTCGAACAGGGTGTTGTAGAACAGCACACCGCTGCGGCGGATGGGGCTGGAGGCGGGCACCAGAGCAAGCTCACCGATGCGGTTGGCGTTTTCATCGGTAGAAAGCAGCTCGCCCAGCAGCTCGGCGTTTTTCTCGGCGCCGTGCTCGATGACCTTGCCGTCCCGGAAGGTGACATGCCAGCCCTCGATCAGCTGGCCATTGTAGGCATAGGGGCGGGTGCCGTAGACCACGCCGTTGACGCGGTCGCGGTGGGGCGCAGTGAAAACTTCCTCAGTGGGAACGTTGGCAATGAATTCCACGCCGTTTTCCGCCACACTGGAAGCGCCCTCCCAGGTGGCGTCCTCTGCCAGGCCGACGGTCAGATCGGTGCCGTTGCTGCTGACCATATGGACGCTGTCCAGCTGCCAGGCGTTGAGCTGATCGCGGCGGGCCTTGGTCCTGGCCACGTGCTCCTTCCATTCGGACACCGGATCGCCGCCGGTCACGCGGCAGACGTCGAAAATCAGGGCCCACAGCTTTTCCATGGCCTCAGCCTCGGGCAGGCCGGGGAATACCTTGGCGGCCCAGCCGGGGGCGGGAACCGCAGCCACGCACCACTGGACGCGATCGTTCATGGTGTATTCCTGCCAGGGCTTGAGCACCGTGCGGCGGGCCAGATTGACCCGGTTGAGCTTGCCGGCATCCAGCCCGGCGTAAGCCTCGGGATCGGAAGCGTGGATGGCCAGGGTGCAGCAGCCGTCCGGGTCCTCGGCGTAGTCCAGATAGCTGCGCAGCTCGTAGGGCTTCATGGCTTTCAGGTCTTCCTCGGCGGCCATCTCCATGTCGATACGGGACAGGCGCTCGTCCTCCCACCGCACAATGACTTTCTTGGCGCCAGCCTCATACCCGGCCTTGGCACAGGCGTGGGCAAACTCCGGCATGGTCACCGGGCAGCGGACAATAAAATTCTGGCGGGGCCGTACATTGACACCTACCTTGACAATAAAATCTGCATACAACTGCAAAAGTTTCTGATCCATTTTGTCTGCTCCTTTATTCCTTGCCCATGTGGGACAGGGCGTTTATTAGTTGACTGACTCCAGTATACACGATACCCCGCCAAAAGAAAAGTGATACCCGTGCCATGCCAAAAAGAGCTGGAAATTCTTGCACGAAAAACCAAAGTCCGATATACTGGAAAAAAGAAAACCAAGGAGTGAATCTGGGATGAAACATGCCAACCGGACTATGCTTCTGATGGGGATCCCTGCAATCCTGCTCCTGCTGGCAGGGATTCTTCTGCTGTGGAGCGGTGGGGCTATGCTGGATTCCGCGGAGGCCCTGGCCCGGCAGGCGACCGATACGGGAGGGCAGACCCCCGGGGATGTGGAAGGCTATGCCATGCTGGCCGGTCTGGCCGGCGCCGGGATGGGCGGTCTGGCCGGACTGGCGGCACAACTGTTCGGGATGCTGCTGATTCTTTACGGCGGCGGGGTGCTGCTGTTCTCCGGCATTGCCAGGCTGATCCTGGACCCGGGCAGAAAGCGTCTGCCGGCTTACCGGGTTCTCATGGGGATTGCCTGTGTCATTGCACTGCTGCCGGTGCCGGAACTGCTCAAGACTTTTGGACGGGCGCTTTGGGAGGGGACAATACAGCCTTTGCCTCTGGCCGCTGCCGCCGCTGTCTGTGTAATCGTATTTTTCAGCGGTCGGAATGCCTATACAGACCGCATCTATTCCTGAAAACCATGAGGCGCCCCCGCACATAGCGGAGGCGCCTCGTGGTGCAAAAGGGGAGATAATGGCGTAAGAAGGTTACATGCCCAGGAAGAAGCGGCAGAACAGGGCGGCGCAGACGGCACCCACAAAGGGAGCAGTGCCGGGGACCAGCAGGCCGTATTTCCAGTCATTGTCGGCCTTGTTGCCGATGGGCAGAATCTGGTAGGCAAGGCGGGGGCCCAGGTCGCGGGCCTGATTCATGGCAAATCCAGTGGTGCCGCCAAATCCCATACCCACGGCCCAGACCAGCAGACCGACGCCGATGGGCAGCCAGTTTTCATAGTTCTTGGCAATGGCAAGAATTGCGCTGAGAAAGACGGTGGTGGCAAAGGCCTCCACAAAGTAGTTGCGGGGCAGATCGCGCATGGGCGGGTTGGTGGAGAAGATGTTGCGCACCGCAATGGGATCGACTTCCTTCTCGCTGGCCTTGAACTGATCGGCATACATGACATAGCAGATCAGGGCCCCCACAAAGGCGCCGGCCATTTCGGCCAGGGCATAGGGAAGGAAGCAGGACCAGGGGATCATGCCCAGAATGGCCTGGGCAAGGGCCATGGCGGGGTTCAGACAGACGCCGCCGAAAATCATCAGTACAACAGAAATGCCGAAGCCCCAGGTGGTGATGGCAAACAGGTGACCGGAGCCCCGGTATTTGCTGTTTTTCAGCACCTCGTCGCAATGGACGCCGACACCAAACACGATCATCAGACCGGTGCCGAGAAATTCGGCCAGTACATTATGCAGCATAGGTTCCTCCTCCTGCCGGTCAGCGGACGATGACGGACAGGCCGTCGGGGATGACAGCCACACGGGCATCGCGGCCCATACGGGCATAAGCCCGGGCCAGGGCTTCATCCACGGTGGAGGCAAGCTCCATGTGCAGATGAGCGGCAATCTCAGGATCCAACAGATCGGATACCAGGATCACATGATACTTGACCAGGATCCTTGCCAGGATCTGGCTGGTCCACTGTTCGGGAACCGTCTCCAGGCGGGGCGTTGCGGTGGCCTGCTGCAGGAACGCTTCGGGAGAATCTGCCTTGGCGATGTTGTCGTAGAAAGCCTGTCCGCCGTGACCGTCGCGGCAGCCTGCCACCATAATGATGACGCCGCCCTCGCGCACGGTGGCCTCGGCAGCGGTCATGCCCTTGACGGCCTGATAGACATTCTGGTCAAGGGGATAGCCGCCGTTGGTGGAGATGGCAATGTCGCAGGGAACCTTGCTCACGTGGGCCAGGTCGCTGACAAAGTTGCAGCCCTGCAGATGGGCGTCCTCGGTGTCGCCGGCGAAAGAGGCGATGATTTTCTTGTCCTCGTTGAGGACGACGTTGACGATGAAGGCCAGCCGGGCAGCGCGGGCGGCGTAGACCATGTCTGCGTGGATGGGGTTCATGGACAGGTTGCCGGTGCGGCACTGGGGGGATGCGATGAACTCGCCGCAGTGGTTGGCCTGGATGGTCTTGTAGCTGGCGATACCGGGCAGAACAGCCTTGCGTCCGCCCGAGAATCCGGCAAAGAAATGGGCTTCAATGAAACCCTCGGCCAGGAGCAGATCGGCGCTGGCGGCGACCATGTTGATCAGGCAGTTGCCGCCGCTGGGCAGGGTTCCGATGTTGACCATGGGAGATTTGCGGGCATCGTGCATGACGATTTCCACGTTGTTGACGATGTCCTCGCCGTACTTGGCCACCAGCTCCTCATGGGTGGAGGCGCGGTGGAAGCCCGTTGCCACCAGGATGCGGATGCGGGCATCAGGAGCGGCGCTGCGCAGGCGGCGCAGAATGATGGGCATAATGATGGCCGACGGCACAGGGCGGGTGTGGTCGGAGCTGATGATGACGATGTTCTTTTTGCCCTTGGCGAGCTCTTCCAGACGGGGGGAGCCGATGGGGTGGTCCAGGGAATCCTCCACCAGTTCGGATTCGCTCTTCTCGGCACGGTAAGCAGCCTGACGGGAAACCAGAACACCAGCCAGATTGCTCTCCTCGATGTGGAGGGTCTGGGAGCCGGTGTCGTAGGGCAGGCGGAATTCTTTCATGGAACGTACACTTCCTTTGTTTGTACTGGCCTTTCAAATGGCGGTTAGAAGTGTAGCACAGGGGGACTGGACAAACCACCTCAAAAGATGGTATCATTTGTTACACTTTGAAGAGGAGAGGAGGACCCTTCGGATGGACGGCGACGCTTATCTGCTGGAGCGGCTCAAGGCCTGGGGCTATACGCCGGAACAGCGCCCGCGCCATACTTATCTGGCCTACTGCGGCTTGGACCAGCCGTTTACCTATGTGCTGGCCCACGGTGTGGTCAAGACCAGCATCATTCTGAAAAACGGCAAGGAGTTCAACATCGCCTACCTCAAGGGCCCTTCCCTGATCTCGCTGCTGCGGGATGAGGTGTCCACCTTTACCAGTGCCCCCTTCAATATCAGGGTGGAGAGCGAGCAGGCTTCCTTTTATAAGGTGCCGCGGGTGGAACTGTGGAACGCCCTCAACCGCGACCCGGGCCTCCAGCAGTACGTCAAAGAGTATTACCGCTGCCGCTGGTCGGAGGGAATCCGCAGCCAGCAGCTGCTGGCCATGAATACCAAGAAAGGTGTAGTCTGCGGATTTCTGCTGAATATGGCGCAGCAGTTCGGCTGCAAAGTGCCCGGCGGCACGCTGATCGACTTTGTGGTCTCCTATGAGGATATTGCGGGATTCTGCGGCATTTCCACCCGCAACAGCGTCAACCGGATCATCAGCGAATTACGCCGGGAGGGCCTGATCCAGCTGCAGGGACGGCGCATCCTGATCCCTTCGGCGGACCGCCTGCGGGAGCAGATCGCCGAGTGAAGGCAACATTCTACTCAAGGAAAATAAAAAGGGACGCCGTCCAGCTGCGGACGACGTCCCTTTTCTATTATAAGTTGTCCGCGCTTCCGGATCAGAACGCCACTTTCTTGGCGATGTAATCCTTCAGCTCGGAGATGGGCAGGCGGACCTGCTCCATGGTGTCGCGGTCACGGACGGTGACGCAGTTGTCGGCGGGGGTCTTGTCGTCGCCCACGGTCTGGAAGTCGACCGTCACGCACAGCGGGGTGCCGATCTCGTCCTGACGGCGATAACGCTTGCCGATGGAACCGGCATCGTCGAAGTCCACCATGAAGTCCTTGGCCAGCTCGTTGCGGATCTCCATGGCCTTACCGGACAGCTTCTTGGACAGGGGCAGCACGGCGCACTTGAAGGGTGCCAGGAAGGGATGCAGGTGCAGCACGGTGCGGATGTCCTCCTTGCCCTTGCTGTCCACGAGATGCTCCTCGTCGTAGGCCTCGCAAAGGAACGCAAGCGGAACGCGGTCGCAGCCGAGGGAGGGCTCGATGACGTAGGGAATATAGTGCTCGTTGGTTTCAGGATCGAAGTGCTCC
>JAHZHS010000138.1 GCA_019420135.1 Oscillospiraceae bacterium
CCGAGCGGCTGCTGCGCGGTGCCTTTGAGCGGATGGGATACAGCGCCCGCGCCTATGACCGCATCCTGCGGGTGGCGCGAACCATAGCGGACCTGGCCCACAGCGAAATCATCACCGCTGCACATCTGTCCGAAGTCCTGCAATACCGCAGTCTGGACCGCAGCACGCGGCCATAACTGATATTCCTCATACCAACAAAAGAGCGCCTTCCTGCAGGAAGGCGCTTTGCTTTTGTATTCTCGGGATTCAGAGCTCCGGGGCATCGATCACCTTGCCCATGGCCTCGGCAAACAGACGGTAATCCCCCGTCATCTCCTGCAGATGTTTCTGTCCCGGTTCGGTAATGGCAAAATATACCCGGGCACGATCCCCGCCCAGAGGGGTGTTGGTCACCTGGACAAAGCCCTGCCGTTCCAGGCGGCTGAGAGGCCCGTTGAGTTTGTCATAGATCAGAACATTGTCCGTCAGTGCCGCCAGATAACGGATAATCTCCCGCCCGTACATCGCCCGGCGGTTGAGCAGGATCAGCACAAGCATATCCACCACATCCCGCTGCAAAAGGTTCTTCAGCACTCCGGGACGCCACACTCGGGGCTTTGGTGTTCTCGGCATAAAGTTCTCCCCTTTTGTAAGGGCCTGCGTGGCTGCCGCGCCTGCCCGTATAGTAAAATTATAACAGAAACAGACCACCGCGGCAACAAATCAGCCGTTTCCGCATGATCTGCACCTTCGTCGAAACATTCCCCGATCCCGTGAATCATGGAATCCCGGCAGCAAAGCAAGCGACTTTGCCAATAAAATCTTGTGGATTTTTCTGCGGAGCCCGGTAATTCCCGGCAGATTCTCCGCCGTCCGTTTTTTCTATTTTTTGCAAAAACAGCCGCCGGTATGCGCAGCGGTTATGCTGTGCCGATACCGACGGCAAAAAAGGGGAAATCCGGGCGTGCATCACCGCCGCAGCATATATCCCACCTGAAAGACTGTCACGATCTCATCCCGGAGGTCCAGTTTGCGCCGCAGATGGGTAATGTGCATATCGGTGGTCCGGCTGTGCACCGGCACCGAAGTTCCCCAGATGCGATCCAGCATTTCCTCCCGGCTGACGGGACGGCCGATCCGTCCCAGCAGGCAGCCGAACAGAGCGCATTCCGCCGGGGTCAGCTGCAGTTCTTCCTGCTCGCCGCGGAACACCCGTCCGGTCTGCAGATCCACGGTAAGCCCCCGATATCGGATCTTTCCGCGGGGAATCCTGGGTTTGCGTTTGGCCGTCTGACGACCAGTTGTCATCGACATGGGAGTCGACCTCCTTTTCCTTGTTGTTTTCAGCGGTATCTCTGCGGGATGTCCAGCCGGATGCCGCGCCATTCATATTGCCCTATCAGGTGCTGGGAAATCCCCCATGCCGCCGCCACTGTCAGCAGCAAAATCAGGATCACCGCCCACCCCAGAGAGTAGGGACTTCCGTCCGGGGTGCTGTATCCCTGTACGCCCAACAGGGCGACGGCGTGAAACAGCGGGTAGGTTCCAAGCCACTCGATGCCGCCCGTCATGCCGGAAAGGGCCAGCAGCGGCGGCAGGCAGCAGGCAACCGCACTCACAAACAGGGCCGGAAGGAAACTGCCGAACACCTGTCCCAGCCAGAGGGTGACCATCGCCATGAGCAGGCAGGCCGCCACACGGCACAACACCCAAAAGATCAGCAGATCTCCCAGCGTGACGGCACCGGGCAGGGTAACAAATTCCGAAATGCTCATGGCCGGCGCCCCCGGTGCAGGCAGCCCATAATCCCGCAGCACCTGCCAGAGATGGGGCAGGCAGCTGCCCAGGGCAATGACCGTCGACAGCAGCGCACTGAGCGCCAGTTTTGCGGTTACCGTGTGCCGGCGGCCGAGAGGCGTGGCGCAAAGGATATCCTCCATACCGCCCCGGCGTTCCATGGCAAACAGTCCCGCAAAACAGACGGCACACAGCAGCCCTGCATACAGGCTGTCCTGAAGATCCGCCGTGCCGCTCAGGCCGAACAGCTTGCGGTATCCGGTTTCATACACCAGCCATGCGCCGGGATGCTCCTTGAGATATCCGTTGATGTTGCCGGAAATGATTCTGGTATACACATTGTACTTCTGCTGCTGCGCCATGTAAGCGTACAGTGCCTCGGGGGGTGCCTTGCCGTTCTGGACCTGTTTCTGCGTCTCCAGCATGGGGGCGAATTCCTCCCCTTGCCCGGTGAGCCAGTCGGCGCTTGATCGGGTGAACGGTCCAGAGATTTCTTTCATGTAACCGGCGTAGTAAATCTCGTCGGCATCCAGATAGCTCTGAGCCCCCATCCCCTGGGAAACGCCAAACAGCAAAAACGCCGCGGCAAAGGCGCCCGCCCCGCAAATTACCAGCAATTTCCGCCCTTCTTCTATAAATACGACAGTCGGACGCGTTTTGTGGCAAACCGGCAAAAATTTTTTTTCTTTTTTTGCCGGGATCAGCCAGGCACGGGCAAACACCAGGCAAAATGCCGTTCCGAAGACCACCGTATACCCCGCTGCGGCACTCCATTCCACCAGCGGCAGTCCGACCGGTGTGCCGAACCAGTACAGGTTGCGGTAGTTGCCCAGCAGTTCATTGGTCTGCATCAGGCTGGCAAGGTTGGCATACTTGATCACATTGAGCCGTGCGGTGGCGGGGATCAGTTCCCGTACGCCGTACATGGCCAGCGGTACAGCCAGGGCTGCCGCCCACCCTGCAGCCCCATGCCGCGCCCAGAGTGCCGCCAGCATAACCCAGAGTCCCATGGCGAAGGCCGCCGCCCATTTTGCCAGCAAAAAGCACAGCAGATACTGTGCCGCCGTCATCTGCATGGTACAGCGCATGAGCGCCGGAATGCTCTGGATGGTGCGCTGCAGGGGGCCGAGTCCGAAGGCAGCCCCGCAGTAGGCCAGATTGACGCCGTACAATACCAGAATTACCCCGAGCAGTCCGAAGCCGAAGGCTGCCAGTTTGGCCAGGGCGGTCTTGAGTCGCCCGCCGGGCATACTGCGAACCAGCTGCAGAAGGCCGCTGTCCCTCTCCCGACGGACCAGCAGCAAGGCCAGAAACAGCATGGCCGCCAGAAGGATGCCATCGGTGAAGGGATAGGATATGGCCGTATAGATGCCTTTCTGTGGATAGTAACAGATGACTGTCTCCCCCAGCCCGGCATACACCTCCGCCGTGCGCTCGATGTTTTTCAGATCATAGCCGGTGGCATCGTTGTGGAAGATGGAAATTCCCGCCAGCTGCCCCGCCCTGGTCTGGACACTCTGCAAAAACTCCGGATAGGCAGCCACGGTATCATATTCCCCGCACAGTTCCCGGAACAGCTGATAGTCTGTGGAAAGGTCATCGGTATACAGGGTATAACTCTTGTCCCGGTAGATCTGCTCGTACGCATCAAAGAGGGCGGCGTTTTTCTCCCGGTAGGATGCCAGATAGCTTCCCCCGTAGGCAAGCTGACGGTAATAGTTATCGATCTTCAGGATACCTTCGCACTCGTCCAGGCGGCCATGAAGGAATTTTCCCATCTCCTCCATGGTCATGGTACTCAGTTCCTCCCCCACCGCCCGATAAGCACCGGCAGGGGGCTGACTTGCCGTGGGGCGTGTTCCCATCCAAAGCAGCAGCAGATTGGCGGCGGACAAAACCGCAAGCATCAGGGGGAACATCCGTCCGCACCACACCTTGCGCAGTTCCGAAATGAAAATGCTCATGCCATCACCATTCTTCCTGCCCGTGGGCGGAGGTTGCCGCCGGTCAAAGCCCACGGCCTGCGCAGGGGGCTCCTCATCGGCCATCCTCCTCCCCGAATACCGAGAGATAGACCTCCTCCAGCCCCCTGCCCGGTGCATAGCGTTCCACCAGCTCGGACACGGGTGCTGCATCCACCACCCGCCCCGCACGCAGCAGAATCACGCCGTCGGCAACGCTCTCAATGTCGGATACAACATGGGTGGCAACCAGAATGATCCGGTTTTCCGCCATCTGTGCCAGCAATGTGCGCAGACGTACCCGCTCACGGGGATCCAGTCCGGCAGTGGGTTCGTCCAGAATGAGAAGTTTCGGATCTCCCAGCAGCGCCGAAGCCAGCAGCAGGCGCTGCTTCATACCGCCCGAGTAGGCCCCCAGGCGTTTATCCAGTTGCTGCGCCAGATTCACGGCACGAGACACACGGTCCGCCTCCCCGGCAACCGCATTGCGCGGGATTTCCTTGAGCGCCGCCAGGTAGGCCAGGAACTGCCGTCCTGTGTAGCTGTCGTACAGTCCCTGCTGCTGCGGCATGTATCCCAGGATCCGCCGGAAGCGGATGCCGCGGGCCGGATACCCGCACCAAAGCACCTGACCCGAATCCGCTGCCAGGCCCCCTGTCACAATTTGCAGAAGTGTGCTCTTGCCCGCGCCGTTGGGCCCCAACAAACCGTAAAGTCCGGGGCCCAGATGCAGGTTTACCCCGTCCAGAGCTTTTTTGGCGGCGGCTCTTTTGCCTCCCGGCCAAAAGGCGGCTCCCCCGTAACTTTTGCGGAGATCCTCCACCGCAAAGGACAGGGAATGTCGTTCTGTTTGCGGCATCCGGCGCCCTCCCTTCCCTTTTTGTGGTTTTTATCATAGGGCCGGGATGTTTCAAAAAAGTATCAGTCCCCCGGTTCCCAGCAAAAAGGCGGGATTTCTCCCTTTTCTCCGGGTGCCGCCGGTATCCGGACGCAAAAAAGCCACCGGTCCCCCCATTGGGGGAGCCGATGGCTTTTCGCTTTGAAGTGGTATTGCCGGAGAGGCGGATCAGTGGATAAAGGCGTCGTGGATGGCGGCAACGGCACGGTCCGCATCCGCCTTGTCGATGATCACGCTGATCTTGATCTCGCTGGTGGAGATCATGTGGATGTTGATGCCCTGATTGAACAGCGCTTCGAACATGGCGGAGGCCACGCCGGAATGGCTCTGCATACCGGCGCCGACAATGGACACCTTGGCGTAATCGGTGCAGACCTTGATGTCGCCGCCGCCGAAGCGGTTCTTGTTCTCATTGAGCACGGAGAGGGCAGTCTGTGCCTCGGTGAGGGGGACCGTAAAGGTCAGGTCCTTGCTGTTGCCGCGGCCGGAGCTCTGCAGGATGATGTCCACGTTGATGTTGCGCTGTGCCAGCAGGCTGAATACCTTGAAGGACATGCCGGGCACATCCGGCACCTCCATGATCGAAATGACAGCTACATTCTCGTCCTTGGCAACGCCCTTGATCAGCATACCTTCCACTTTCGTTTCCTCCTTCACAATAGTACCGGGAACGGGGTTCAGGCTGGAAATGACCTCCAGTTCAACTCCGTATTTCTTGGCAAGTT
>JAHZHS010000139.1 GCA_019420135.1 Oscillospiraceae bacterium
GGCTGTTCAACGCTCTGTCCTTCGGCGACATCATGCTGCGCAGCCAGATGAAGGGTAAGGCCTGACACTCAGGGCAGTCCCCTTCCCCGAAAAAGAAAACAAAAGCAGGCGCTTTCCTCCCCTCCACGGGGTCCGGAAAGCGCCTGCTTTTTGATTGATTTTCCATCCTCAATAGATGGGGGCATGGGTGACGAAGGCTGCAAAATAGATACACCAGAACACTCCCAGCACGGCCAGCAGGGCCATGCGTCCGGCCTTGCCGCGCACGACGGTCACTGCCGCACCGGGCAGCGCCGGCATGCCCAGGGCATATCGCTGGGCGCTGATGAGCCAGGTCTGGCCGTTCATCATCAGCACCCCCGCCAGTCCCAGAAGCAGCCAGTCGGGAGACAGTCTGCGGGCCGCCAGGGCAAAGAGCAGCACCTCCAGCAGGATCACCGCCACCGTCCACAGCCCGATATAGATGCCCAGCGGGGTCTCGGTATCCGCATAGCGGCACATATTCACAATGGCCTGAGGAAACAGGCAGAAGCTGTGATGCCAGTGTTCCTGCTGATAGATGGTAAACTGAAAGGCGTTGCCGTAGACCTTCCAGTTGAGGAGCAGATAGACAAGAATGCCTGCAGCGGGGCCTGCCACCGGAAACAGCCAGGAGGCCCGCGGCTTTTCCCGGCGGCGAAGGGCCAGGACCATCCAGGCCACGGCATAGCCCGCCAGCAGAATGCCGTTGGCTCGGCACAGCGCCGCCAGCAGCCCGAACATTCCCGCCTGTCCCGGTCTGCGGCGCTGCATGGCATCCAGGAAGGCAAAGTTCAGACAGTAAAAGAGGGCCTCTGTCTGGGGCAGGACGAAGAAGAAACTGCCCGGCAGTGCCAGCTGCACCGCGCAGGCCACTGCGGCCGTAGTGTGGTTCTCCGTCAGTCGCCAGATGCAGCGGTACAAAAGCACTGTGCCCGCCGCCGTGAGAAGCACCGAAAGCACGGTGCCCACCAGCCAGAGATCCACCCCCAGCAGGGCAAAGGGCCGCAGCACCCAGCCCCACAGAGGAAAAAACACGATCATCAGGTACTGCTCGGCGAAACCGTCCTCGGCGGCGCCGTAGCCCCACCGGGCAAGATCCAGATAGTGGCGGGCATCCAGTCCGCCGCAGAGGCCGACCTGCACCCCATCCAACGGGGAGAGTTCCGGGTGCTGCAGCCAGGCCGCAATGCACAGTGCCGTCAGCATGACCCCACACCAGAGCAGCGCACCGGCAAACACCAGGCGCTGGCTCTTGGCAGGCGCCGTCCTATCCCGGACCTGCCCGGCTTTTTCATCGGGGGCGGCGGCAAACAGGCGTACCACCCCGCACCCCAGGGCATAGAGAAAGCCAGCAGAGGCTCCGGCAGCCAGCACCATGGACACGGACATGCTCTCTCCCCTTTCCCATTCAGTCTGCCCTGATTATAGCACAGTCAGGCCGGCAAAGTCCACGCAGGGATCCACAGCCGTGGCCTCCTCCCCATCATGCAAAAAGGCCCCCGCAGAAGCCGGAGTTCCGGTTTCCGCAGGGGCCTTCTGGTACAGGATTATTCGATGGGAATCTCGTGATCCTTGGGCAGGGCGGCAGGCTCTTCGTCCTCATCCTCCGCCAGTTCCACGCCGAAAGATGCACCGCAGTTGGGGCAGACCAGCTCGTCGCCCAACAGCGCATCCTCATCCACGGTGGTAACCTCGCCGCAGTTGGGGCAGGTCACTTCGTACATGGCATCCTCGTCGCTGTCCTCCTCGTCCTCATCGTCGTTGTCAAACACCACGTTGATGAGATCGGTCAGATCCTCGTCGATGGTATCCACATCCTCGTACAGCTGATCCAGGGCATTGTCCTGCTCGGTGACGGTGGAGGCCATCTCCTCCAGCAGATCCATCATCGCCGCAATGATCTTGCCGTTCTTGGAATTTGCGTCAAACTCCATGCCGGTCATCAGTCCACGGATGTACGCAGCTTTTGCATTGAGATCCATTGCCATAATGGTTCCCTCCTTATGATGGGCGGTCAGCCGCCCGTTTGGGTCGTCATGAACTCTGTCAGGCAGAGATCAGACACGCTCCATATACTCGCCGGTGCGGGTATCGATGCGGATCTTGTCGCCCTCATTGATGAACAGGGGAACGCGGATCTCGGCACCGGTCTCGACCTTGGCGGGCTTCAGGGTGTTGGTGGCAGTGTTGCCCTTGAAGCCGGGCTCGGTCTCGGTGATTTCCAGCTCGATGAAGTTGGGGATTTCGACGCTGAACACCTTGCCCTTGTAGGACAGCAGCTTGCAGACCTCGTTCTCCTTGCAGAACTTGAAGTTGTCGGGCACATCGGCAGCGTTGACCGGGATGTCGTCGTAGGTCTCGTTGTCCATGAAGTGGTACAGATCGCCGTCAGCGTAGCTGTAGGTCACTTCCTTGCGCTCAATGAACGCCTGGGGGAACTTGGCGGTGGGGTTGTAGCTGGTTTCGGTAACAGCGCCGGTGATGACATTCTTGGTCTTGGTGCGCACGAAAGCAGCGCCCTTGCCGGGCTTGACGTGCTGGAACTCGACGACCTGAAGGACCTGGCCGTCCTGCTCAAAAGTAACACCGTTACGGAACTCGCCTGCAGAGATCATATAGAAAACTCCTCCATTAATTAGAATTCAAGCATACCTGTAGTTATTTTACCCGAAACCGCGCGCCGTTGCAAGCCCTGCACCCGGTTTTCGGGGCCAAATTGCGGAATTTTCCGGGATTTTGGCCGTTTTTTCGTATTTTGATGCCGCCGTCAGGCCTGTTCGTAGGTCTGCATCAGCGTCCGGGCATCCTCCGCCTGGGTGCCGGCCGACTCACAGATGATGGTGGGGGCCAGTCCCCGCTCCTTGAGAAGCTTCATCAGCGGCTGGTGGGGCGGGCCGAACTCGGTGTCGGCAAAGGTGAGGTGGCACTTTTCTCCGCCCGCCGTGTAGGCAATGCGGGAAAAGTGGGAGTGAAACTGCACCGCACGGTCATCCCCCAGGGCCTCGGCCATGCGATCAAGGATGGCCGCATAGTCCTCCTCTCCTGTGATGCCGCCGTGGGTGCGGGCATACAGATGGCCGAAGTCGATACAGGGGGTGATGCGGTCGTCCACGCCGCACAGGGCCAGCACCTCGTCCAGCGTCCCCAGCTGATTCACCTTGCCCATGGTCTCGGGGCAGAGGATGCAGTCGCCGTAGCCGGCGGCATCCACCGCCTCCACCGCCCGGCGCATGGTGTCCAGGGCCTTTTCCAGGGCGGCTTCCCGGCTCTGTTTGCCGCAGCTGCCTGCATGGAAGATGACCCGGCGTCCCCCAAGGGCCTTGACCAGAGCACAGCTCTGCAGCAGGTAGTCCACGCTGTGCAGGCGCTTTTCCTCCTCCATGCTGCTCATGCTGATATAGTAGGGTGCGTGCACCGACAGGGCGATGTTCTTCTCGGCGCACTGGGCGCCAAGGACTGCGGCCTTGTCCAGGGGCATGCGGACGCCCCGGCCGCACTGGACCTCAAAGGCAGTGAGGCCGAACCCGGCATGGTAGGCCGCAATATCCCGCGGGCTCTTGAAGCCGGAAGCAGCAAAGCTGTCCGACAGACCGGCGGCACCGAAGCGGGGCGAATCACTCATACAGGGTCCCTCCCTTTTTGTAATAGTTGCGGATGAAGGGCGGCTCAAACCTGCGCTTGAATTTGACGCCCTTGGATTTGTCATGGGGGGTGCGGGGCATGACATACAGGCAGGGAATGCCGAACACTCCCGCGGCCAGGCGGTCGGTGTAGATCTGGTCCCCCACCATGGCCATCTGGTCCTTGCGCACACCCAGCCGGCGGCGGGCAACCATCAGCCCCACCGGCAGCGGCTTGCAGGCCAGCGGCACCCAGGCCAGGCCGATGCGCTCGGCAAAGGGGCGCACCCGTTTGGCCGTATTGTTGGAGACGATGGTCAGACTGACGCCTGCTGCACGCATGGTATCCAGCCAGGCGGAGACGCCTTCCTCCAGCTGCTGGCTGCCGTCCCCGGTGAGGGTGTTGTCCACATCCAGCACCAGGGCGCAGATGCCCTTTTGGCGCAGGAATTCCGGGGTGATGGCCTCCACATTTTTGAAGATATATTCCGGTGTGAGCAGCATGGGTTTGTCCCCCTTTCGCGGGCGGCGGTTTGATTGGGCAGGGCTGTCCCCACAATAAAAAAGCAGGCCCGACACGCGGGCCTGCTCAGCCGTTTGACGTTGCACGTCAGCTCATGCAGGCAAAAAGCTTACTTGAACTTACGCTTGCGGGCGGCTTCGGACTTCTTCTTGCGGCGCACGGACGGCTTCTCGTAAGCCTCGCGCTTGCGCACCTCGGCGAGCACACCGCTGCGAGCGGTGCTGCGCTTGAACCGGCGCAGGGCGCTCTCAAGGGATTCGCCCTCTTTGACACGGATCTCCGACATCTTGCTTTCCCTCCCTTGGCCTATGACAGGAGTTTGCCGGTCGTTTTTTCAGCATCTGCGCGGCGGGGAACTTTCCGGAAAGACAGTCGCAAAACTGTCCGGGAAGCGCCCTGTTTTCGCGCTTGCTACTAGTCAACCAGTATTGTCAATTATACTATACTGTGCGGGAAAATGTCAACCTTCTTTTCTCGCCCCGCAGGATTGTTTACAAATTGTTCAGCTTATCCCTTGGCGGCCAGGTTGACCAGCTTGCCCTTGACGTAGATCTCCTTGACAATGGTCTTGCCGTCCAGGGCCTCCTGCACGGCGGGCTCCGCCTTGGCCTGTGCGATGGCGTCGGCCTGCTCGATGTCGGCAGCCACCTGGATGCGGGCCTTGACCTTGCCGTTGACCTGCACCGCGATCTCGATGGTCTGCTCCACGCACTTGGCCTCGTCGTAGGTGGGCCAGGGGTAGTAGGCCAGCTGCTCGGTGTGGCCCAGCTGCTGCCACATTTCCTCGGTCATATGGGGCGCAAAGGGGTTGAGCAGCTGCAGCAGGACTTCCAGCTCGGCACGGGTGGCACCGCCGTTGTCATACAGCGCGTTGACATAGATCATCAGCTGGGCAATGGCAGTGTTCGCCTTGAGGGCGTCGATGTCCTCGCCCACCTTCTTGATGGTACGGTGGACGGTCGCCTCCAGGGCGGGACGGTAGCCCTCGCCCTCGACGATCTTTTCGCCCAGGCCCCAGATGCGCTCCAGGAAACGCTTGCAGCCCTTGATGGAGGAGGTGTTCCAGGGAGCGGCCTTCTCGAAGTCGCCGATGAACATCTCATACAGGCGCAGGGTGTCGGCGCCGTACTCGTTGACCACATCGTCGGGGTTGACCACGTTGCCCAGGCTCTTGGACATCTTGACGATGGGATGT
>JAHZHS010000014.1:0-1468 GCA_019420135.1 Oscillospiraceae bacterium
GGTACACACATCCGGCAGATCTTCTTGCCTGCGCTCAAAAACGGCTAAAATATCTTGAATTCGACATTTTTTTGTGCTAGTATAAGTAATATGTATTGCTACATAAGGGAAATACCACGGAAGGAACGTTCCGTGGTAGCCGGAGATCGGCATACAGGGACCGGAGCGGAAAGAATGAGGGAAAGACCGTCTGAATCATGGAAATCAGGGGCTTGAATATCATGAAAACCGTGTGCGTGGTGGCTGTCGTTGGTGCGGACAAGAACGACGGCTGGAAAAGTATACACTGCTTTACAAAGAAAACTGACTTCGATTAACACTATTGTATGGCGGAAGGAAATATCACCGCAAGACAGAAAAAGACAGAGGCCCGGAACCGTTTCTGAAGCCAGTAACGCCGGAAGGAGGCGGGAGCCGGAAAAGGGAGCTGAGAAAGGCTGTCCCGGTCACACCTCCTGACAAACCGGAACGAAAGGAGCAGAAATATGAAAGAACAGAAGAAACGCAATGGGATGATTGCAGGGCTTCTGGTTGTCATGCTCATGATGAGTCTGGTCGCGGTGCCTGCACAGCAGGTGCAGGCGATGGCTGCGGAGATCCGGGATGATTCGTCAGCTGCCGTCACGCAGCTGGAGGAAGAAGAGGCACAAACCTATACGGTTTCCCTGAACCTTGACGGCGGATCTGTGGAAAACCTGGAAGAAGAGGGATGGACGCAATCCGACGGCCAATGGACCAAAACACTGACGGAGGAAACTCCGGGGGAAGGATGCCGGTTCTCGGTAGGAGAACCGGTGCGCGAGGGTTTTCAGTTTGCGGGGTGGACCCCGGCAGATGAGAGCGGGACCCTTCCGCAGCTGGCGGACTATCCTGTGGAACAGGATCTGAGTTTCACCGCCACCTGGAAAAAGAACGAGGAACCCGAGGCAACCCCGACGGCAGCCCCCGATGATGTGGTGCCCTCTGAGACGCCGCAGCCCGCCGACACAGATGAAACCGATCCGACACCAGTACCTGGGCCGACCGGAAACGCCAACGCTGAGGATCAGGAGGAACCGGTCACTGACCAGGGTGCGGGGCTGGCGTTCAGCCCGCTGCGTCAGACACAAGGCTTTACGGTGGAGGTGAAGCTGGACGGAGGGATTCTTCCGGAAGGCTGGAATCCCGGGGACGGCTGGACGCAGAACGACGACGGAATCTGGAGCTCTACCGATCCGACGGCCGGCGCTGCAGGGACCGGGGAAGATCCGGCACAGCCGTCTGGCGACAATGGCGACACTGGCACACAAAGCGGACAGGATACGGTGCTTTTCCGGATCGGGACTCCGACCCGGGGAGAGGACAGTTTTACAGGATGGCAAATTCTCGCCCCCACCGACGATACGGTATCCATTGCCACGGAAGAGGAGGAGTACGTCCTGACCATGCCGGCGGATTCGCCCTGCGCAGTGACACTGCAGGCACAGTG
>JAHZHS010000014.1:1482-3391 GCA_019420135.1 Oscillospiraceae bacterium
CGAGCGGCGCGAACAAACACACCGTTGATTTTGCCCTGGCCAATAAAAATTTCCCCCTGACGATGGGGGAAGTGCTGAACTTTTTGAATTCCAACGTGACGTCGTTGGTGCTGGATTACGATGTGACCTACACCGATGGGGAGGGAAACAGTCAGACCGTCCAGCGGAAAAATGTGTCCCTTGCCATCGAATGGGACGAACAGGACGGTACCTGGCAGGAGGGACAGACCGCCACATCCAGTGCGGATTTCCAGTACGTGGTCAAAGCCTGCGAGACTATGAACGGCAATCCGGCCAAAGTCCGTCTCAATGAGGAATACCTGAAATCCCTGATTGCCGAGTACGAACGGTCGGTCACCGATACGCCTCTGCCGGATGCCGCGGATCTTGACGCCGGCAGCCTCCGGTTCACGGACTGGGGAACCTGGAACGACACCGACAAGGTATACCAGAACGGGGATGCCGATCTGCTGGGGCTGGACATCAAAGTCGGCACGTCGGTCAACACCACACAGGGAATCAGCGGCAATGCGGATTATATGATTGAGACGGTCAGCCCCAGCAATGTGACCCTGAATCTGTTCGATTACTGGATTCTCTCTCCGTCTTATTACGACCAGCATTCGGGATCCCCCAAATCCATGCTGTATACCTCCGGCGTCAATAACGGGCATGGCCTGACCTTCCGGAAGGACGGCTCGGACGGATTATGGAACGCCTGGACAAACGCCGGGGGCGGTCCCCGCGAGAATATTGTACAGAAGCTGCTGGATGCAAACGGGTACCCGAATCTGAATCTGGAGCAGGCCTTTGGCTCCAAGGGGAGCTTTGAAACCGGGTATTCGTATGATCCGGAGGAAAATCTGGCCTATCTGTTTGATCCCGATGAGGTGGACGACCAGTATGGCAGGGCTTACGCCGATGTGAAGGGCTTATTCAAAGTGGATGAGTCCGGCAACTATTATTATTCCAGCCACGATAATTTTGCAGAGTTCAATCCGGAAAGCAACAGCTTTTACGTGTACAATACCTGGGGCGTGACGAATTCGGGTACGTCCCCCAAAGGGCAGTTCTTTCCCTTCAACACGGCCGACCAGCTGTTCACGGTGGATGACGAGGGAAATCTGAAACAGAATTCGATCAAATCCCTCAGCACTACCACCAACCATTATCTGGGCCTGACCATGGAAGCAGAATTCCAGCAGCCGGTAAGCGGCATGGTCAGTGTGGGTACAAACGCCAAACCCATGGTGTTTGAGTTTTCCGGCGACGACGATGTCTGGATTTTCATCGACGGTGTTCTGGTGGCGGACCTGGGCGGCATTCATGATGAGGCTACGGTGAAGATTGATTTTTCCACCGGTGAGGTGGTCTCCTATCTGGCCGCAGACCATACCAAAAACTACAAGAGCACCACCCTCCGGGAACTGTTTGTGGCAGCGGGAGCGGATACCGCCGAGTTCAACGGAAATACCCTGGGCAACAACACCACACATACCCTGAACCTGTTCTATCTGGAACGGGGCAATACCGACTCCAACCTGACCCTGTCCTTCAATCTGATGGAACCGACCGACAACACGCTGATCAAGCTGGACCAGGACGGCAACCCCATGGCCGGGGTGAAGTTCGCGCTCTATGCGGCGCAGCGGAACGAGGACGGTACATATGAGAAAATCGGTTCCCCCATCGGAGAAAACATTGAGACCAACGAGGCAGGCGTCGCAGAACTGCCGCGCTACGATTTCAGCAAAAATGACTACTATATCCTGGAGGAAACGGTGCCGGAAGGCTATTTCTGCCCGGAGCAGGTGGTCCTGCGGTATGACCGCTTTACCGTGCATCCGGATGGACAGACCTCGGGCACAAACCTGCTGATGGTGGAAAACAGATGGTCCACCGGTGCGGT
>JAHZHS010000014.1:3401-12617 GCA_019420135.1 Oscillospiraceae bacterium
TGAGAAATAGAAGGGTGCGGTGAGCAATTTCTCGGCCACAGTTCATCAGGCAGGAACCCTGAAATATGACGATGGCCAGATAATTGACCGGCAGACCGGTGCCAACGGCCTGATCCTGGCAGTCCCCCTGCTGAAAGGAACGGACGGCGAGTGGCATGCCCTCTACGGCTCCAACATGATGGGATTCCATGATGTGGAGAACTGGGACACAACAGACGAACTGCAGGGACAGCGCAGGGCCATTCTGGAGGCGGCGCTTTACCAGATTTTCGGTGCCCAGCACGAGGGAACACAGTATGTCTACAAGTTCCCCCAATGGTATCTGGAGTGGAATGAGGAAAGTGCCCGGTATGAGGGAACCCTGCTCGACCTGCCCGGAGAAGCCACACGGTATTACTGGGCCAGCAACAGCCCGGATGCCGACCTTACCGTGGCCTATTACTTCCTGGACCTGGAAGCCCTGGAGGCGGTGTTCGGAGACCTCACCGGCAAATCCTCCCAGGAAAAACTGGCGGCGATCTCCCGAACCATTCAGGAACATGCGGGAGACGACATCACCTCGGCCGAAGTCAAAACCGAAATCCGGAGGCTGGTCGAACAAATCGACGCCGACGGGACGAAAAACTTTGCCCTGCTGGATGTCGCGGACTTCAACCGGGTCTTTTCCAGCCGGATTTATGTGCCCAATGTGAGCCCGGAACTGGCCGTCCTCAAACTGGATGAAAAGGGCAATCCCCTGGAAGGTGCGACCTTTGCCCTGTACAAGGGGGATGACAAGCCGGACGGCACCACAGCAGCCGTGGCCAGCGGCACAACGGACGCCCAGGGCCTGCTGGTGTTTTCCGCCGGCGGCACAGGGAAAGAAGGCAGTGCAAAGGTGACCTTTGAACCCGGGAGCTACTGGGTCCAGGAGACAACACCGCCGCAAGACTACAATGGCAACAGCGAATACATACCGGTATACGTGACGGACAATGGCCGGGTCTATGCCGATGCCCTGGAAAAGGAGGATGGCATCACCGTCCGAAAGGGACTGGGCAGGCTATTGGAGACAATGGTCCGCTATGCCGCCCAGGACAGCGTCAATGTCACCCTGCGGGACATCACGGCTACCCTGGTGACCGGCAATACCTGGGAAGAGGTGCGCAGCGCCATCTCGACATCTTCCTCCGATCAGGCAGGGCAAAGCGTCCACCTTCATTATGGCCTGGACAACGCCCTGCTGGAATACGGCACCCACGAGGTGAACGGAATCGCGCCCAATCCCTATTTTGAGGTGGACGAGGACATTGCCGGAATTCTGGTACAACAGAATTACCGTGCCCACGAGGGCGAGACCATGTACAGCACCGTGGCGGCCAAAACGGATCTGGAAGATACCAATATCCGGAATCTCTTTACCGGATCCACCACCATCGTGGTGCGCAACCGCAAGCAAGGCTCCCTGGGCAGCTTCTCGGTGACCAAGACGGTGACCGGCAGTGATATTACCGGAAACGAAACCTTCCTCTTTGATCTTGCCATCGACGGCACGGGAGGCGAGGGAAGCCCCTGGCAGAGCGGCGAGGCCGATTACCTGGTTACCGATGAGAAGGGAACCCTCCTGGAAAAGGGAGCGCTGACCTTTGCGGGGCAGGACGACGAAAGGTTTGAAATCACAGCGGTTGTCCCGGAGCCTTCCGGCGAAAGCACGGAATATTTTGTCCAGGAAAGCGGACGGTACCGGCTGAAGCTGAAGGACGGGCAGAAACTTTCCGTTGAGGGAATTCCCTTTGGCCTGAATGTGACGGTGACCGAGGCGGCAGAGAGTGCCGCAGGGTACATCACCACAGTGACGGTCAACGACGGGGAGCGCAACCGGGCGACCACGGCCAGCGGCGTGGTGAAACAAACGGTAGGAGATCCCAGCTTCCATTTTTACAACCACAAGGACAAGTCCGCCGATCTGACGCTGCAGAAAACCCTGCCGGAGGAACCCGACAATTCCACCAAGTTCCCCTTTACCATCCGGTTGTGGTCACAGGACGGAGGAAACCTGCTGACAGATTCCTATGGCTATACCATTACCGGAAAGGACGGAACCAGCCGCACCGGAACCATTGAGGGCGGGCAGGCAACCGTAGAACTGGGCCACCAGGAAACCCTGGTGATTCAGAACCTGCCGGTGGGAACCCGGTATATCATCCAGGAAACCACCAAGGGGTATGCGCCTTCGGTAACCATCAACGGGACGCCGGTGACGCCGGTCGACGGTACCGTCAGCGGTACGGTGGCGGAAATCACCACAGAGCCGGCGATCAATACCGTGGTGTATTCCAACAAACGAAGCGGCTCCATCACCATCACCAAGCGTTCCGGGCTGGGGACACTTCTCAGCGGTGCGGGATTCACCCTGTACACGGTGGATGACCAGGGAAATCTGACCCCGTACAGCGGGGAACAAAAGACCGCCCTGGCCATGCGCCACTCCATATCGGAGAATGATTCCAACTTTGACAAGGATTCCATGCGGTATAACGTGGGAACCGATTCCTACATCGTCCACACCACTGCGGAACAGGCCCTCTTCTATTACCGTTTCCTGACCGAGAAGGAGCGGGATGAGTATTATGCGGGAACGCTGTCCGGAATGGAAAATGTGGAGGCGGTGGTTCAGTTTACAGAGCTTTCCCTGAACAACGTCTACGCCCTCCGGGAAACCACGGTTCCCGAGGGCTATGTCCAGAACGCAGACTTTGAAAAGACGATGAGTGATATCCATCTGCCATTCCAGGAAGAGGGCTCTGCGGACAAAGTATACGATGTCCTGTATACGGTGACCAACCATAAAAAGATGGTTCTGCCGGTCACGGGACTTGGCGGCATCAAAGGGCCGCTGGCGGCTGGTTTGCTGCTGATGGCCCTGGCCGGAATGCTTCTGTGGACAGCCAATCGCAAAAAGCCGGCCCGGACCTGCGGAAAGGGCGGCGATTCCCACAGCAATCCATCTGTAAAGAAAAGCATATAGCCAAAAAGGTTGAAAGGAGTTTTCATGATGAAAGAAAAAACAGCGATCAAGCGACTGGGGGCAATCCTGGTGAGCCTGATGATGGCACTGGTACTGATGGCTCCCTGCATTTCTGCCGAGGGCACCGCGTCCATCACCATCCAGAAGCCCGGAGATTTCAAAAACGACTGGGCCGGTATGGAGATCTATGCCTATCGGGTGTTCTCCCAGGCCAATACCGCCACGGCGGACGACGAAAAGCTGTATGCGGTTGAGGAGGCTTTTCGGGCGTTCTTCCACATCAGTGAGGATGCAGAACATCCATTGACCGATGGCGTCGAGAAGGCGTTCGGCGTGCCGGTTTCCCAGGGGGCGAGTGAGACAAAACCCGTTTACCTCACTTATGACAGCACCAGCAAACATCTGGTCGCCGCAAATGAGGCACCCACAGGCCCGGACGCTGTCTATATCCAGGTGTCGAACAGTTCGGCCCTGGACCAGGAATATGGGGAGGCAGATCTGCTCGGCCGGATTGGTTATCAAAAGGACCAAGAGGGAAATGCGGTGATCGCCGCCGATAACGGGGATATCGCCATCTTCTATACCTGGCTGGAACAGTATATCAAGGATACAACTCCCACAGAAACAAAGAAAATCACCGCGGGAACCGGAACGGCTGAGGAGACGATCGACGGTCTGGAGGCAGGCTACTACGCGCTGACCTTCTCCAAGGTGCCCACCGGTATCTCGGTGATTCAGGGCATCCTTGTACAAACCGATTCGGATAATACTTCCCGGATCAACCTGAAGGCGGAGGAACTCCCCCTGGAAAAGACCGTCAAGAACAGCGGGCATGATGGGGAACCCTATGGGGACAGCACGACCACCAAGGTGGGCGATACGCTGGACTATCGGGCCACGTCCCGGATCCCCAAGCTGATGAGCGCGGAAAATCTCACCAAATTCCAGATGGGAGATTGTCTGGAGAACCAGAAACTCACCGGCACCATGACGCTGACCCTCTCCAAAGCTGGCGCGACACCGGCAACCCTTACCTTTACAGCAGAGGTGACGGGCGAAGAACAGACAGTGGAGCTGCGCGCTGACGATGGAACGGTGATCGCGCTGCTTAAGGTTGAAGAATATGCGGATAAGAAACAGAATTTTACCATTGATTTCCTGAAAAAAGCTCCCGCAGAGCCCGAAGGAGCGGAGCAGCCCAACGATCAGTGGAAAAACTATCAGGAATATGTCATCACGCTGGACTATCACGCAATCGTGACCGGAGACGCCCAGCGGGTCAATGATAATACCGTCACCCTGGACACCAATAAATGGTTATATAATGTTACGGAGGCCACCGAGATCTACACATACGGCATTGAGGTGACCAAGACCTTCAGCGACAACAGCGGTTCTTATGATAAGGTCACCTTCCTGCTCAAGAAGGATAACAGCGGTAAGCCGGGAGATGTTATAGGACTGTTTGAAACGGCTACAAAGGGAAGCTACCGCATGCCGTCCGGCAGCGAATTGACGACGGGAACAACCCCGCTGAAACTGTCCGCCGATGGCAAACTGACCATCACCGGTCTGGATGCGGGAGATTACTGGCTGGTTGAGGAGAGCACGGCAGACGGCTTCAACGAATCGGATCCCATCAAGATCCATCTGGAGGCCGAGAAGAAAGACGTCACCGGCAAGCTTACCGGCTATTTGGATGACGAGAAGACTACCGCGACGGTGGTTTCCGAGGGGGGCACGGAAAGCAAGATTAAAGTCAAGGTCAGTACGCCGGTGGATGCCAGCATCGCCCTTGCCCAGTTTGAGGTCTACAACCAGAAGGGATTCACGCTGCCGCAGACGGGCAGCGACGGCATCTGGATGTTTACCATCGGCGGCATTGCACTGATTGCCGTGGCGGGTATTCTGTTTGCGGTCTCCCGCAAGAAGAACTCCAACTGATGCATCCCTAAAAACAAACAATCCGCAATAGCTACAGAATGGGCAGAGGGCAGACTTCTGCCCATTCTGTTCTGTAAAGAGAGAGGTTTGCCTGTGTGGCGGAAATGTATCAACCTGTTGTCGGTACTGATCCTTGTATGCGGCATCGGGGTTCTGGCCTATCCGGCGGTCAGCAACCTGTATTATGAAGTCCAGCAGCAAAAACTGACGGAACACTATGACAGCATGGTGACCGATACCGTGCAGCAGGAGGAAATCCCCCAAGAGCTGGAAGAGTGCCGGGAGTACAACCAGGGACTTCTGCAGGGGGGCGTGCTGCTGACCGATCCCTTTGATGAAAGCCAGCTCGACCCCACCACCATGCCCTATGCGGGACTGCTCAATATAGAGGGCGACGGCGCCATGGGATACATTACCATTCCGTCCATCGACGTCAACCTGGTCATTTACCACGGCACCGGCGAAGATGTCCTGCAAAAGGGAGTGGGACATCTGCAGGGAACCTCCCTGCCGGTGGGCGGAACCGGAACCCACTGCGTGCTTTCGGCCCACAGCGGACTGAGCAGCAAAAAGCTTTTTACCGACCTGGAACAGCTGGTGGAGGGAGATGTGTTCTACCTGCATGTTCTGGGCGAAACCCTGGCATATCAGGTGGACCAGATCAAGGTGGTACTGCCCAGCGAGACGGAGGATCTGCGCATCGATGCACAGCAGGACTATGTCACGCTGGTTACCTGTACCCCCTACGGCATCAACACCCACCGGCTTCTGGTCCGGGGAACCCGGATCCCCTATGAGGCCGCCGAGGCCGTCCGACAGACCACGGAACAACCCCGGACCAGCAGCTGGCTGAAACAATATCTGGAAGCAGCTCTTGTCGGGCTGGGCATGCTGCTGGCCGCGTGGATCCTGCTCTGGCTCTGGAGCTGGAACAGACTGAGAAAAAAGCGGCGGAAACAATCGGCACAGCAAAGGAGGCCGCGATGAAACGTTGGATCCTTCGCACCCTGACGGTGCTCCTTGCCCTGGGCGGCATCGGCCTGATCCTGTATCCCAACATCCGGCGCGGGCTGGCCAACCGGCAAAGCGATGCCGTCATCCGGGAAATCGAGGACCGGCGGGAAGAATCCGCCCAGTCCGGCGATTCCCCCGCCCAGAGCGAGGACCCGCTCTACCGGGATATGCAGCAATACAACCGGCAAATTTATGAAGATCATCAAAGCGGGCTCCGGGATGCCTGGAGCTATGAGCAGCCGCCCTTCACCCTGGCCGATTACGGCGTGGTGGATGAGGCGGTGGGCTACCTGAGCATTGACGCCATGGATCTGCAGCTGCCCCTCTATCTGGGGGCGGATAGGGAAAATCTGGCCCGGGGGGCTGCCGTGCTGGGCAATACCAGCATGCCCGTGGGCGGTGAGAACACCAACTGCGTCATTGCAGGACACCGCGGCTGGCAGGGAATCCCCATGTTTCTGGAAATCGAAACGCTCCAGCCGGGGGACCTGGTGCGGCTGGATACCCTGTGGGAAACCCTGTGGTATGAAGTGGCCGAAATCCGCATCATCTCGCCGGATGAAATCGATGCGGTGAAAATTCAGGACGGCAAGGATCTGCTGACCCTGGTGACCTGCCATCCCTACCCGGACAACTACCAGCGGTATCTGGTCTATTGCCAGCGGGTGGAGCAGCAAGAGGTGGCGGCCTCCGCCCCGGAACCGGAGCCCGCCGACCGCCAGCCTGTCCGGGACGCCTCCCAGAAAACCATCGATCTGGAAAAACAGATGAACCGCGCCGCGCTGGGGCTGCTGCTCCTGATTGCCCTGGGCATGGCGGCGGGAAAGCTGGCCGGGAGCCGCCGCAGAAAAAAGAACCGCCCCGGGAAAGGGTGACGGCAGGCCAAAAAAGAAAAAGACGCCCTAAAAAATTTCTGTCCGGTATTGACATAGTAAAACAGTAGGAATATAATAATTCCAACCTAAATGGTAGGAATTAAACGGCAGCCGGGTTTCCTCCCCGCCCAAAGGCGTGCGGGGAGGCAGAGCCGCCGGAAGCCTGCCCACAGGGAATCATCAAAAATACAACACGGCAACGGCCGGATCGCGGCGCAGGGCGGCAACTGCCCCGCCGCAGGAGGAGGACGATCCCCATGAGCAAGATCTATACATCCGCAGACCAGCTGATCGGCAGGACCCCGCTTCTGGAGCTGACCCATCTGGAACAGGACTGGCAGCTCAAGGCCCGCCTGCTGGCCAAGCTGGAATACTTCAACCCCGCCGGTTCGGTGAAGGACCGCATCGCCAAGTCCATGCTGGACGAGGCCGAGCGCACCGGCCGTCTCAAGCCGGGGTCAGTCATCATTGAGCCCACCTCGGGCAACACCGGCATCGGGCTGGCGTCGGTGGGCACGGCCCGGGGCTACCGGGTGATTCTCGTCATGCCCGACACCATGTCGGTGGAGCGCCGCCGCCTCATGCAGGCCTACGGCGCCGAGCTGATACTGACCGAGGGCGCCCTGGGCATGAAAGGTGCCATCGCCAAGGCGGAGGAACTGGCCGCCGCCACGCCGGACAGCTTTCTGCCGGGGCAGTTTGCCAACCCCGCCAACCCCAAGGCCCACCGGGAACACACCGGCCCCGAGATCTACGAGGATACCGACGGCCAGGTGGACATCTTTGTGGCGGGGGTGGGCACCGGCGGCACCATCACCGGCGTGGGCGGCTACCTGAAATCCCGCAACCCGGACGTCCGGGTGGTGGCGGCGGAACCCGCCTCCTCCCCGGTGCTGTCCGGCGGCAAGCCGGGCCCCCACAAGATCCAGGGCATCGGGGCAGGTTTTGTCCCTGCCGTGCTGGACACCGGGGTGTACGATGAGGTCATCCCCGTGTCCGACGCCGACGCCCTGGAGACCGGCCGTCTCATCGGACGCCGGGAGGGTGTCCTGGTGGGCATCTCCTCCGGCGCCGCGGTGTGGGCTGCCGCCCAGCTGGCCAAGCGCCCCGAGAACGAGGGCAAGACCATTGTGGTGCTGCTGCCCGATACCGGCGACCGCTACCTCTCCACGGCACTGTTTGCCGAGTAATCTGACACAAGCGTCCGCTCCGGCGGGCAAAGGAGCATACCATGCACATCTATCTGGACAACGCGGCGACCACCCGGCTGAGTGACGCCGCCCTGACCGCCATGCTGCCCTATTTCCGGGAGGAGTACGGCAATCCTTCCAGCCTGTACTCCTTCGGCCAGCGGGCCAACGAGGCCCTGAACGCCGCCCGGGCCTCCATCGCCGGGCACCTGAACTGCGATCCTGCCGAGATCACCTTCACCTCGGGGGGCAGCGAGGCCGACAACCAGGCCATCCGTTCGGCGGCTGCCCTGGGCGCCCGCAAGAACAAACGGCACATCGTCTCCACCACCATCGAGCACCACGCCGTGCTCCACACCCTCCAGCGGCTGGAAAAGGAAGGGTATGAGGTCACCCTTGTCCCGGTGCCGGAAAACGGCATCGTCCGGGCGGAGGACGTGGCCGCGGCCATCCGCCCCGACACCTGCCTGGTCACCGTCATGTACGCCAACAACGAGATCGGCACCATCCAGCCGGTGGCTGAGATCGGGGCCATCTGCCGGGAAAAGGACGTCCTTTTCCACACCGATGCGGTGCAGGCGGCGGGACATCTGCCCATCGACGTGCGGGCGGAAAACATCGACATGCTCTCCCTGTCGGCCCACAAATTCCACGGGCCCAAGGGGGTGGGCGCCCTCTACGCCCGCAAGGGCATCCTGCTCACCAGCCTGATCGAGGGCGGCGCCCAGGAGCGGGGCCGCCGTGCGGGCACCGAGAATGTGCCCGGCGTGGTAGGCATGGCGGCGGCCCTGGACGAGGCCTGCGCCCACATGGAGGAAAACCAGGCCCGCATCACCGATCTGCGGGACCGGCTTATTGAGGGGCTTTCCCGCATCCCCCACGGGGTGCTCAACGGTGACCGGGAAAACCGCCTGCCCGGCAATGTGAGCTTCTGCTTTGAGGGCATCGAGGGCGAGTCCATGCTGCTGTTGCTGGACGACAAGGGGGTCAGCGCCTCCTCCGGCTCCGCCTGTACCTCCGGTTCCCTGGACCCCAGCCACGTGCTGCTGGCCATCGGCCGCCCCCATGAGATCGCCCACGGTTCGCTGCGGCTCACCCTCTCGGAGGAGACCACCCCCGAGGAGATCGACGCCGCCGTCGCCGCTGTGGCCCAGGTCGTGGACTACCTGCGGGGCATGTCCCCCGT
>JAHZHS010000014.1:12779-22001 GCA_019420135.1 Oscillospiraceae bacterium
TTCGAGACCTTCGGCTGCGGCAGCGCCATTGCCTCCAGCTCCATGGCCACCGAGCTCATCAAGGGCAAGCCCCTCTCCCAGGCCCGGGAGCTGACCAACCAGGCAGTCACCGAGGCCCTGGACGGTCTGCCTGCCCACAAGATCCACTGCTCGGTGCTGGCCGAGGAGGCCATCCAGAAGGCGCTGGAGGATTACTACCATCGCCAGGGCATCCCCTGTGAGGAAACCCCGGTGACCTGCCACACCTGCTGCTCCGGGGAGGAGTAATCCGGACGGCCTGACTTTTCTTCCATTATAAAACAGACGGCGCACGCTGCCCCAATGGGCGGTGTGCGCCGTCTGCTGTATGGAGGAATGAGACCGCCGGAAAAAACCGCGCCCCCGGTCAGAGCAGGATGGTGCGGTCCCGGCAGGGCCAGGCCTCGGAATGGTAGGGGAGAGAGCGGCCGAACCGGTTGTGCCGCCGCAGGAACAGGTATTCCCGGCTGGTGCCGTGCACCGGGATGCGGGCAAACCGGGCAAGCCCTTCCCGGAGCAGGGCGGCAGCGGGGGAGCCCTCCTCCGCCGTCCCGGTGAGCAGCACCCCGCCCCGCCCGGCAAACTGCCGGGCCAGGGCCTCGGCCTCCGGCGTCCCCAGCCGGGGATCGCTGACAAAGGCAAAGCCCTCCCGGGGCGGGACGTCGGGCAGGGGATGCACCGTCACCGACCGTAGAAAGCTGCGGGCCGCCGGCTGCACCCAGCAGGGGTCGGCGGACAGGGCATTCAGCTGGCGGCGGAAGGCCTCGTCGCCGTAGAGGGGGACGGCCGGCCAGCGCCGGGCCAGGAGATAGAGGATCTCGGGCCCGCGGCCGTACCTGGGCACCGGGAAGAGCACCGGCTGCCCCGCCTCGGCAAAGGGGCGGACGGCCTCCACAAACTCCCGGCGCATGGCGGTGGGGGTGCGGGCTTCGGGGCCGTAGGCGCTGTCGATCACCGCCAGGTCGGCCACCGTGTCCCGCACCCGGTCCACGTTGTAGATGAGGCTTTCCTCCATGTAGTCGCCGCTGAAAAACAGCAGCCCGTCGGTGAGGGCAAAGGAATACCACACGCTGCCTGCACAGTGCCCGGCCCGTCCCCAGTAAAGGGCGACGCCGTTGCCGGTGGGAAAATTTTCGAGAGTCAGCGCGGGGGCGGGGAGCTTCCCCAGCTGCAGCAGCGTGGCGCCCGAGGCGACGATCTGCCCCGAAAAGCCGTGTTCTGCCAGCCAGCCCAGGGCGCCGGCGTGGTCGGCGTGGGAGTGGGTGAGAAAGACATAGCGCAGGGAGCGGATCTGGTCGGCGGTCAGGCGGGGCCAGGGCATGGCCGACCCCGCCATGACGCCGCAGTCCACCAGAAAGGAGAGCTCCCGGCTTTCCACCAGAAAGCAGTTGCGGCCATGTTCCCCCACGCCGCCGGCAATGGTGACGCGCATCATGACGCCTTCTTTCGCCCGGGGGCCGGTTCTGTGTGTCGATGTTCCATAAACGCCTCCGCATCCTTGGCGGACGGCAGAAAAAACCTGACCCTCTGCCGCCGCCTTTCGTGTACCTGCTTTCTATCATACTGCGGCGGGGCGGCCGGGTGCCATCCTGCAACGGTCATATTTTGGTAAAGTTCCTGTAATTTTGCCTCCGGCCGCCCGGCGGGAGGTGCGTGCAAAAAAAGCAGCGTTTTTTGGCGGTTTTCCCGATTGACAGGGAAAAATATCCGATATACACTGGTGTGTATAAGGACTGCCCGCCCGGGCAGACATTGCTGCCGCTGCCGGAAAACGCCCGGCCTGTAAGGAGGAATCTGCTGTGAATCTGCTGCTCAAAAACGCACAGGTATACCGTGACCACCGGTTTGAACCGGCGGACCTGCTCATCCGCGACGGAAAAGTGGAGGCGGTCTGCCCCGACCTGAGCGCCGAGGCCCCGGTGCTGGATGCCGGAGGCAAAAAGTGCCTGCCGGGATTTCTGGACATTCACACCCACGGCGGCTGCAACGTGGACGTCAACGCCGCCACCCCGGAGGATATCCGCACCCTGGCAAGATTCTTTGCCAGCCACGGCACCACAGGCTTTCTGACCAGCGTCCTCACCGACACCGAGGCGCAGACCTCCCTGGCCATCTCCCGCATCACCGAAGCCATGCGCCGGCCCACCGGTGGCGCCCGGGTGCTGGGCATCCATCTGGAGGGGCCCTTCCTCTCCCCCGACTACAAGGGCGCCATGCCCGAATCCCTGCTTCGCAAGGGGGACGCCGCCTGGGTGCGCCGCTGCCAGCAGGAGGCGGGCGGGGCCATCCGCTACATGACCGTCGCCCCTGAGGTGGAGGGCGTGCAGGACATCATCCGGGAATTTTCCGGGGAATTTGCCATCGCCATCGGGCATTCGGGGGCGGACTATGCCACCGCCAAGGAGGCCATCGCCAACGGGGCGAAGGCCTGCACCCATACCTTCAACGGCATGCGGCTGTTCCATCAGCACCAGCCCGCCATCATGGGCGCCGTGCTGGCCAGCCCCCACGTCTACTGCGAGGCCATCTGCGACGGCCGCCACCTCCACCCCGGCACGGTGGAGATGCTCTTGCAGTGCAAGGGCCTGGACCGGGTGGTGGCCATCACCGACAGCATCCAGGCCGCCGGCCTGCCCGACGGCAACTACAAGCTGGGGGTCAACGACGTGGTGGTGGTCAACGGCGACGCCCAGCTGGCCAACGGCGGCGGCCGGGCGGGCAGCACCCTGACCATGGACGTGGCCCTGCGCAACCTGACGAAATTCACCTCCTATTCTCTGGAACAGCTCATCCCCTTGCTCACCGAAAACCCCGCCGATCTCATCGGTCTGCCGGGCAAGGGACGGCTGGAACCCGGCTGCGACGGCGACTTTGTACTGCTGGACGACGAGCTGAAAGTCGCCGCCACCGTGGTGGGCGGTGAGATCATCTACCGCGCCTGAGCACCGCACAGCCCGACACAACGGCAAAGCCGGGCGGCTCCTCCCCTCTGAGGGAAAGGAGCCGCCCGGCTTTTTGTGTATCTTTACATGGAAAGGGAAGGATCAGTCTGCGGACAGGGGACGGTTCTTGAAGGTCACATACTTGCGCACCGGCTCGCCCAGCAGGGGACGGCACCAATCGATGAAAGCCTGGGTGACGTCGTGGCCATTGTCGGCAATGAACTCTTTGGGCATGGTGCGCTCGTGGAGCATGACCTCCTCAATGGGGATCAGGATGGTCTCGGTGCGGTATTCCGCACCCGGCAGGCGGCGGAAGCCTACCATGACGCCGTTTTTGCCCTCCACGGCGGCGCGGACGGCGGTGCTGCCCGCCTCCACGGCCTCCTCCCGGTCGATGCGGGACTGGTAGGCGGCGCTGGCCCGCCCAGCAATGCCGGGCTTCTCGCTGCGGGCCTTGATGCCCAGCTTGCGGATGACCAGATTGGCCAGATGGGCGGACACGTCGCCATAGTACACCGCCCGGCCCACCTGGAAGATGGGCTCCACGATGGGCTCGCCGTCGGCCTTGCGCAGGCCCTCGCTGGCGACCACCACCACACCGCCCTTCTCCCGGTGCAGGCGCTCCACCTCCGCCAGGAAAGCGTCCTCGTCAAAGGGAACCTCGGGCAGGTAGATCAGGTCGGGGCCGTCCCCGTCCCCGCTGCGGGCCAGGGCCGAGGCGGCGGCGATCCAGCCTGCGTTGCGGCCCATGGCCTCGATGACGCAGACGTGGATGGGCAGGCCGCGCACATCCTGGCTGATCTCGGCGGTGGTCTCGGCAATATACCGCGCCGCACTGGCAAAGCCGGGGGCGTGGTCGGTGACCGAAATGTCGTTGTCGATGGTCTTGGGGATGCCCACCACCTTCACGTCCACCCCCGCCCGGCAGCAGGCCTGATACACCTTGCCGCAGGTGTCCATGCTGCCGTTGCCGCCGGTGAAAAAGACGTACCGGATGTTGTGCCGGGCAATGACCCGGGCCATCTGGTCGTAGTCCTCGGTCTCCAGCGGGTCGCGGCTGGTGCCGATGGCGCTGCCGGGGGTGTGGAGCAGCAGTTCCAGCTCCTCCTCCGGGGCAGTGAACAGGTCGAGGAAATGCTCCTTGAGCACCGCTCCGGAACCGCCGATGGCGGCATAGAAATGGTCGATCTCGGGATGCTTGCGGGCCTCGGTCACCGCGCCGTAGAGCGAGGCGTTGATGACGGCGGTGGGAGCGCCGCCGTGGACGATCAGGGCATTGGCCATGGAAAAGTTCCTCCTTTACAGTTCAATGACGGGAATGTTCAGAACGCGGCCCAGCTGGACCACGGCGTCCCCGATGTCCGCCCAGACCAGGCTGTAATGGTGGGCGATGCCCTTGTCGAAGATGTCCCGGGTGACGTCCTCCACCGGGCGGGCGACCCGGACGTTGACCATGGTGCCCCGGGTGTTGCGGTGGGTGGGAACGGCCTCCCCTCGCAGCACCACCAGGTGATACTGCCCGTCAATGACGCTGGCACGGACCACCGTGACCTTGCCCGGCTTGAGCACGCCCCAGAAGGCACTGCCGTTGCCGATGAGGGGATGGTTGCGCAGTTCCAGGCCGTCGGACATGTCGTAGAGGCTGAGGGGGGCGTTGCCGCAGTGCCAGAAGGTCAGGGTGTTGGCCTGCTTGTCCATGTTGATCATGTCGGCCACAAAGGTGGGCTGGCCGGTCATCTCCCGGGCGATGATGGTGCCGATGCCGGCGTCCACGTCGCCCTCGCAGACAATGCTGATGCCGTCGTCGGCCAGGCGGCTGAGCACGCCGCAGGGCTGGCACTTGACGGCGCCCATTTCCGGCCAGCACTTGATGGTGCAGTAGTCATAGCCGAACTCGGGGATCAGCTCTTTCAGCGCCAGGTAGGTGCGGCTGTGGTTTTCCAGGTTCTCCTCCGACAGGTTGCGGTCCTCGTCGGGCAGGCGGGGGAGCTTGTCCAGGCCAAACTGGCTGCGGACCTTGTCCATGTCGGCGTGGACCGCCCCGGCATCCAGCTGTGCCATGCGGTCAAAGACCAGCTTGAGCTCGGTGCCCTCCATGCGGATGCCGAACAGGCGGCGGATGGCCAGCTCATCAAAGGCACAGTTGTAGAAGGCGGTGGGCCGGTAGCCCAGCAGGCCCAGGCTGGTGTTGGCCAGCTTCTTTTTGGCGGAGAGGGCGGTGATCAGCGTTTTGATCCGGCCGGTGACTTCCGGCTCGTCCAGGTCGCCGTAGACGGGCCAGCACTCGCCGCCGATGCGCTTGACGGCAGCATTGTTCATCATGGCGCTGCACATGGCGTTGGCCCACAGCCGCTCCTGTCGGACAAAGGGAGCCTCGTGGGTGGCCCACAGCAGGATGGGCTTGCCCAGCTCCTGGGACAGTTTGCAGCTGACGTCGTCGCCGGTGAAGGCGCCGATCACCAACAGCACCACGTCCGCCTGGTGCGCCCGCAGCCAGTCCGCGCAGGCGGCGGCCTCCTGGGTGTTGGTGACAATCTCGGGATAGCGGAAGACATTGACGCCGGTCAGCTCCCGCTCGGCCCAGTCGCCATAGAGCGTCTGCAGCTTCTGAGGGCGCTCCCGGGGCCAGCGGCCGGACAGGGTGGCGACAAAACCGACATTCAGTTTGGCTTTTACCATGGAAATTCACTCCTTTACAGATGCGGGTAAGAAAAAACGTCTGAGTAAACACGTGTGTACAATCTGGATGCTTCAATTATAGACTGTGTGCGTGCCCCTGTCAAAGGCGAGGGGGGCAAACGGCACAGATTTGGATGTCCCCACAAAAAAGGACAAAAAGATTCAGCAAAACGCCAAAGCCGGGGCGGAGGAAATCTCAGGCGGGCAAACCGGTTGCCCGGCGGCAAAAGAGTGTGATATACTGATTATGAACCTATCGGCAACGGGCCGTATGATGCGAAGGAGCGGACAAAATGACCAGAGGGATGGTTACCAGAAAGGACGTGGCCCAGCGGGCCGGCGTGAGTGAAACAATCGTCTCCTATGTACTGAACAACAACCGCTATGTGGACAAAAACAAGCGGGAGCGGGTCCTGCAGGCGGTGAAGGAGCTCAACTACCACCCCAACAGCATTGCCCGGGCGCTCAAGGGCAAAAAGACCAACCACATCGTCTTTATCGCCGACAACATCAGCACCGAGCATTTCAGCCAGCTGATTGCCGTCATGGACCACTATGCCTATGACAAGGGCTATCTCATCAGCCTGATCTCCAACCGCAACGACGACGATTTTGTGGAGCAGATCATCAGCCGCCAGTGCGACGGCATCATTGTCAGCTCGCTGAGCATTCCCGAGGCCTACATCCACCGCTTTGTGGATGTGGGCATTGCGGTGGTGGTGCTGCAGAACCGGGATTACAAGGACCTGACCGGCACCGCTGTCATCCAGACCGGCCTGTATGGCGGCGCCCGGGACGGGGTGAGCTATCTGGCTGAGCAGGGGCGCAAGCATATTATCTATGTGGACCGCTTTTCCGGCCGGGGGCATTTCAGCGACCGCAGCGACTACCGCCTCCACGGATACTTTGACGAGATGGAAGCCCGGGGCCTGCCCACCCACGTGATCACCGGCTGCATCGACCCCGCCCAGACCGCCCATGCGGTGGCCGAATACTGCCGCAGCAACCCGGTGGACGCTATCCTGGGCCGCAGCGACAAGGTGGCCTGCATCGCCATGCAGGCGGTCATGGACATCGGTCTGCGGGTGCCCCAGGACATTGCGGTGGTGGGCTTTGACAATTCCAGCCTGAGCCAGTACATGCGCCCCACCATGACCAGCATCGAGATCCAGCGGGATCTCATCGGCAAGGCGGCGGTGGCCATGCTGGACCAGATGCTCAACGGCGGGGAAGTCCCGGAACCCCAGGAATTCCATACCCGCATCATCTGCCGGGAAAGCGCCTGAGCACGGCAAACGGTATCACAGGAAAGGCCCGGACGGCCGGAGAAAGCCGTCCGGGCCTTTTTGTGTGCGGAGGAAAAACAGCGGAGCTTCGTTGGGTTCCGGCCGTCCGGCGGGGAGACAAAAAGCGGGGGATTTCCCGTGGATTTGCCCAAACCTGCCGCTGCGATTTGTGAGTTGCTCCAAAAATGAGAAAAGCTGTTGACGGATGGAATGCCACCCGGTATAATTGAGACAACGAGATCGAAACTCGTGTGTACATCTCGATAATTTTGCCCGTTGGTTTGCATGGCAGGCGCGGGAGCCCCAATGGCGCGGCCGGGATGTCACGCGGGTATTTCTTATCTCGGCAATACACACGAATGTATATCCCCGAAACCACCGCCTGATTGATCAGAAAGATCCGCTGCGGGCTCCGCAGAAAACGGCGGCTATTTTTTGACAAGGGATACACACGTGTAAACACTCTCTGGATTGCCTCCCTGACGAAAGGGAGATCGGATAGCCAATCATGACAAAGGAGGACAACACATGAAGAAGCAGATGAAACTCACCGCGGCTGCTATGGCGGCTGTCATGGCCTTCAGTCTCACCGCCTGCGGCGGCGGAACCGACTCCGGTTCGTCGTCCCAGGCAGCCACCGGCACCGGTGAGACCAGCACCGGCGCCTCGGAGGAAGCCTATACCGAGGAAGTCACCCTCAAGGTTGCCAACTATGCCATCCTGGAAAGCGGCTACACCGAGTTCTGGGAGGGAGTCAAGGCCGGTTTTGAGGAAAAGTACCCCAACGTCACCATTGAATGGGTCACCGCGCCTTACGGCGAGATCACCAACCAGGTCATCAACATGGCCGGCGGCGGCGACATGGTGGACGTCATTTTCAGCGAGCTGATCTGGATCCCCACCTTTGTGGAGGCCGGCCTGGCTGCTCCGGCAGAGGATATGCTGGATGCCGACTTCCTGGCCGATTTCTACCCCAATGTCCTTGAGGCCCATCAGGTGGACGGCAAGACCTACGGCGTGCCGCTGTATGCATCTTCCTGCGTGCTGTATTATAATAAAGATATCTTTGAGGCGGCAGGCCTGGATCCCAACACCCCGCCGACCACCTACGACGAGATGCTGCAGATGGCCGAGCAGATCGACGGCATGACCACCGCCGACGGCAACAAGATCTATCCCTTCGGCGTTCCCACCGCATCGGTGGCGGTTGTGGGCTCCTTCCTGAACAGCGTGGTGTACAACTACGGCGGCTCGGTTCTGGCAGAGGACGGAACCCTGGCCATTGACGACGGCTTCAAGCAGGCGTTCGAGATGATCAAGCTGCTGGATGACAAGGGCTACAATCCCCAGAACTGCAAGCCCAAGGATCTGCGCAACCTGTTCGCTCTGGGCCAGCTGGCCATGTACTACGACCAGAGCTGGGGCTTCAACGGCGTCAGCAGCATCAATCCCGACGCAGTCAACTTTACCGCCAGCGCAATGCCCCTCAAGGGCGGCGACGGCGACGGTGCCGGTACCCTGCAGTCCCACTGCTTCGTCATGGTGGACAACGGCGGCGCCCGCGCCTGGGCAGCCAAGGAGTTTGTGCAGTACGTCATCACTCCCGAAGTGCTCAACGACTACATGAACAACATCACTCCGGCTTACCCCGTCAAGAACGATATGGCCGACTGCATGCCCGCCATGCTGGCACCCTCTGCGGATGCCACCACCCAGGCGATCCCCGTGCCGCTGGTTCCCGCGCTGAACGACTTCAACCTGGAACTGTGCACCCTGGCACAGGCCGTGACGGTCAGCGACAAGGACGTGGATACCGCCATTGCCGACTTTGAGACGGCAGCCAACGCCATTCTTGCCGGATGACGGTCTCGCCGGTTTCAGACAGCTGAAGCAATCGGGGGACAGGAGAACAGCCACCGCAGATTCTCCTGTCCCCATTTTCATGAACATCAAGGGAAAGGGATGATCCGATGCCTAGGGCCATGACATCACCGCGCCGCATCAAGTCGGTTACGGGAGATAAAATTTTCTCTCTGGGATTGCTGGCGCCCGCGATAGTACTTACCTTCGTATTTATCCTCGTGCCGGTAATTGATTCCGTCATCAAGAGCTTTACCGAATACAAGATCAGAAATGTCATCAGCGGCGAGGCCGGAACCTGGAACAACTTTGAAAACTACATCAAGCTGTTCCAGAACGACAAGCTCATGCCCGCCATCATCACCACCTTCGTCTTTGTGTTTGCCGTGGTGATCGCCCAGTTCTTCATCGGCTTTGTGCTGGCCGTCATTCTGGAC
>JAHZHS010000140.1 GCA_019420135.1 Oscillospiraceae bacterium
AGTGCACCTGTAAAGAGTACCATCCCGACCTGCGCTGAGTCCGCACACGGGACGCGCGGCGCAGGCCCGGCCATTCCGGCCGCGGACCTGCGCCGCGCTTTGTCTTTGGCGGGTCCACCACAAGCCAACCAAACGAGAGGAATTATCTGCCATGAAAGCTCATATCCGTCAGGAACCCCGTGCCCTGCTTCTGTGGGGCGTCACCCCCGAGACCCCCGGCTGCGACGAGCTGCTCCGCCGCGCTGCCGCTTTCCGTCTGACGCCCCGTTTTGTGGGGGCTGCCGACTTTGACACCACCATCGGCGACCTGTGCGCAGGCAAGGCGTCCGTCCCGGTGCAGAACCTGCCCAAGCCGCTGCCCCTGGCCGACACCCACGCCATGATCGTGGGCGGACTGCGCCACGACAACGGCGACCTGAACGCCTGGCTGGATGCCGTCAAGAAGAGCGGCATGACCTTCCCAGTGCGGGCAGCCGTCACCCCCACCAGCGCCGCCTGGACGCTGGGGCATCTGCTGGAGGAACTGTCCGCCGAGCATGCGGCCCTGGGCGCCTCCCAGGCAGAGCAGGCACAATGAGAGGGCGGTTTTTCCCCAGGGCGGCTGTGTCTGTATCACTGGCCGCCCTGATGCTGACCGCCCTGACCGGCTGCGATACCCGGCAGAAATACCAGGTCACCTACTTTGACCTGTTTGACTCGGTCATCCGGGTCACGGCTTACTGCGACAGCGAGGCCGAATGGGAGAGTCAGTCCCAGGCGCTGCACGACGATCTGATGTACTTTCATCAGTTGTTCGACAACTACCAGAGCTACGACGGCGTGACCAACCTTTACACCATCAACGCCCAGGCAGGCGGCGATGCCGTTCCCGTGGACGACGCCCTGTTTGCCCTGCTGCAGGAAGGCAAGGAGATGTATGATCTGACCGGCGGCCGCTGCAACATCGCGGCGGGGGCGGTGCTGGCCCTCTGGCACGACGCCCGGGAGGCAGAGGTCCCCTATCTTCCCGACGATGCCGCCCTGCAGGAGGCCTCGCAGCACTGTTCCATGGACGATCTGATTCTGGACGAAAGCGCGAAAACCGTCCGGCTGGCCGACCCGGAAATGAGCCTCGACGCGGGCAGTCTGGCCAAGGGCTGGGCCATCGAGGCCGCTGCCCGGGCCGCCGAAGCCAGGGGCCTGACCAGTACCCTCATCGATGCGGGCAGCAACATCCGGGCTATCGGTACCCACGCAGACGGCAGCTCCTGGGTGGCGGGCGTCACCGCGCCTTGGGATGAGGACTCCTCCAGCCTTATCGAAGTTCCTCTGGCCTCGGGGCAATCGCTGGTCACCAGCGCCGACACCCAGCGCTACTTTGAGCTGGACGGAGTGCGGTACTCACACCTGATCGACTTGCAGACCCTCTACCCTGCTCGGTATTTCCGCAGTGTGTCGGTGCTGTGTTCCGACGGTGGGATGGGCGACGCCCTGTCCACCGGCCTCTACTGCATGCCGCTGGAGGAGGGACAGGCCCTTGTGAACAGTCTGGACGGGGTGGAAGCCATCTGCTACCCCGCCGACGGCCAGACCGTCGTCCGCACCGAGGGGTTTCCCTCCTGACATCTCACCATACAAAAACAGCCGGGAAAGGTTCTGCCTTTCCCGGCTGTTATTTTTATTTTGTACGCAATCTTCAATGAGCGGCCGTCTGCGTCTTGCTGAGCAGGATGCGGTCATTGTCCATCTTGTGTCCGGCATCCCGGGCAAAGCGTTCCAGCAGGCCGTCCACCGTCATGTGGGCCCGCTCCTCCCCGCCGATGTCCAGCACAATATGCCCCGCGTCCATCATGATGGTGCGGTTGCCCAGTTCCAGGGCCGCGTTCATGTTGTGGGTGATCATCAGGCAGGTGATGTTGTTTTCCGCCACAATGCTGCGGGTCAGGGCCAGGACCTTGTCGGCGGTGGCGGGGTCAAGGGCGGCGGTGTGCTCGTCCAGCAGCAGGAGTTTGGGGGTGACCAGCGTAGCCATGAGCAGGGTCAGCGCCTGGCGCTGGCCGCCGGAGAGGAGGCCCACCGGCTGTTTCATGCGGTCCTCCAGCCCCAGGCCCAAGGCCGCCAGCCGGCTGCGGAAGAGTTCCCGCTCGGCTTTGGAGATGCGGGAGAAGGGCGAGGTGTGCCCCGAGGCACGCAGGTAGGCAAGGGCCAGGTTTTCCTCAATGGTCATGCTGGGTGCGGTGCCCTTGAGGGGGTCCTGGAACAGGCGGCCGATGGTCTTGGACCGCTTGTAATCGGGCCAGAAGGTGATGTCCTTTCCGTCCAGCCGGATACTGCCGCTGTCGGGGATAAAGCTGCCTGCAATGGCGTTGAACAGGGTGGATTTGCCCGCACCGTTGGAGCCGACGATGGTGACGAAGTCCCCCTGATCCAGCTTGAGATCGATGCCGGTCAGGGCCTTTTTCTCATTGACCGTGCCGGGATTGAAGGTCTTTTTGACCTGATTGAGTTCAAGCATCCTGGCTGCCTCCCTTCTTCAGTCCGAGCATGGCGGCATAGCGGCGGCGCTGGAACTCGGCGCCCTTTTTGAGGGCGGGAGCCGAGATGGCCAGCACCACGATGATGGCCGAGATCAGCTTGAGGGCCTCGGAGGGCAGATTGGCCCGCATGGCGATGGCGATGATGAAGCGGTAGATGATGCTGCCTGCCACGGCGGCCACCGCCTTGGTCCACAGCCCGCCCCGGCCGAACAGTGTCTCACCGATGATGAGGGAGGCCAAGCCGATGACCACCATGCCGGTGCCCAGGTTGATGTCGGCGGATTTCTGGTACTGGGCCAGCACCGCGCCGGACAGGGAGGTCATGGCGTTGGCAATGCAGAGCCCCACCGTGATAGTGAAAGCGGTGTTGATGGAGCTGGCGCGGACCATGTCGGGGTTATCGCCGGTGGCGCGGATGGAAAGGCCCAGCCGCGTGCCCAGAAAGGCGATAAGCAGGGCACAGACCACCGCCGTGATGAGGGCGGCTGTGATGAGCTTGTAGGGGGCGTTCTCCCCGAACAGCGACTCCGCCATGGTGAACAGCGTCGTCGTCTTGAGCATGGGAACATTGGAGGAGAAGCCCATCACCGCCAGGTTGATGGTGTACAATCCGGTGTTGGTGATGATGCCCGCCAGAATGGAGGGCACCCCCATCCGCGTCTGCAAAAAGGCGGTGACGAAGCCCGCCGCGGCGCCCGACACCATAGCGGCGAAAAGGCCCAGGATGGGATGCCCCGCCACAGCCATGGTGGCGGACACCGCGCAGCCCAGGGTGAAGGCGCCGTCGGTGGTCATATCCGCGATGTTGAGGACGCGGAAGCTCAGGAACAGTGCCATGGCAACCAGAGCATAGATACAGCCCAGCTCCAGCGCGCTCAGCACGATTGCGGTGGTGATCATTGGTATACAGCTCCTTTGGTTGAAAACGCACCGTGCGGGGCAGAGCGCCGTGCCCTGCCCCGCTGTGCGGTTTTACGATGGAAAATGTTCCGCTTATTCGCCCGCGGCGGCGGTGGTGACCTCCACAACGGTGTTGGCCATGTCGTTGAAGACGCTGTAATCCAGGCCCAGGGCAGCGGCGGTCTCGGTGTTGACGGTGATGACGCCGCCCTCCATCACATAATAGTCGGAGGGAACGGTGCCGGTCTGGAGGGCATCCACAGCCATGTCGGCGGTCTTGGTGCCCAGGTCGGTGTAGTTGACGCCGCAGGTTGCGAAGGCGCCGGAGGTGACGAAGGAGTCAGCGCCTGCGTAGAAAGGAATACCCGCATCGGTCAGCGCCTCGGCAACAGCGCCGGCGGCTTCCATGACCTTGTTGTCGGTGGGGGTAAAGACGGCGTCCACCTGGTCGGTCATGGCGGAGACGGCAGTGAGGATCTCATCGGCAGTGGTGCCGGTGCGCTCCACGTAGGCGATGCCCTTTTCATCCAGGTAGGCCTTGGCCTCAGCGATGGGGGTCTCGGAGTTGGGCTCAGAGTTGGAGTAGAGCAGTCCCACCGTCTGGATGTCGGGGTTGACGGCGAACATCATGTCCAGGATGAACTTGGTGTCCAGGGCATCAGAGGTGCCGGTGACGTTTTCCAGTTCGGTCAGGCCTGCGGTGGCGGGGTCGGAGATGGCGGCGTAGACCACGGGGATGCTGCCGTCCACGGCATTGACCATGCACTGGGCGGCCAGGGAGGCAATGGGGATGACGGCATCGTAGCCGTCGGAAACCACCTGGCTGCCGATCTGGTTAAGGACGGTGCTGTCGCCCTGGCCGTTGAACTCGGTGTATTCGATGGTGATGCCGTCGGCTGCGGCCCGGGCATCCAGCTCGGCTTCGATGGCTTTGCGGATCTCATCCAGGGAGGAGTGGTCCACCTGCTGGACGATGGCAACCCGATAGCTGGTGCCCTCGCCGGAGGTGGTCTCGGCGGTAGCGGAGGAGGACTGACTGCCGGAAGCGGACTGGCTGGAAGAGCCGGAGCCCGAACAGGCGGCCAGGGACAGGGCGAAGGTGGCGGCGGTCAGAACAGCAAACAGTTTTTTCATGGTAATTCTCCTTTTTCATCTGGCATGGTGTGGGATGGACGGACGGTCTGCTCTGCCGCGCCATCGCCGGCCGGGATGGAGATTGGTTTTCATAGGCTGTACGCTCCCTTTCAACAGGTTCCGGGATGCGGGTATAAAAAAACTGCCCCCGCACAACCCCAGACGGGTGTTGTGCAAGGACAGGACAAATCAAAATGATCTGGCGACCTGCGGTGCCACCTTGCTTGCCGCGTTGTATGGCGCGGCCCCTTTGCGGAGAACCATCATTCCCCTGCCCTGTAACGGAGGCTTCCGTCAACGGATACTCGGCCCTGCGGCCTTTCCCCGTGCCCTCGGCGAACCATTTGTCTGCCTCGCTTCCGGCCCCACTCCCAGCAACGGGGGCTCTCTTTGCGTGCGCCTGCAGTTTTACTTTCGCTTCATTGGTTTGAAGTTATTTAATCACATCCCATCTCATTTGTCAACACTTTTTGCTGAACTTTTTGTTTCCGCCGGGGCAGCATCGGCGGTCAGGTCGGTCTCCATGAACTCGGCCTTGAGTTCGTTCAGGCTGATCCATTCCAGGCAGAACGCCCGGATACCGTCCCGCAGATAGCTCTCCATCTCGGGTAGGTCCCGCGCCATGATGCCGCACATGTACACCGGCACGCCCCGGTCCGCCGCCATCCGGCAGACCATATCCACCAGCCGCCGCACAGCAGGGGCATCGGCCCGCTCATAC
>JAHZHS010000141.1 GCA_019420135.1 Oscillospiraceae bacterium
ATTACACGGCGGCGTCCACCGAACAGGCCGTGCTGCTCCACCGCATGATCGAGGATATCATGGAAATCACCTGCCCGGCTGAGGAAAATAAATCCCCGGCAGCAGAGGCCAAACAGCCGTGAGTACGGTCACGATATAAGAATACAGGAATGCAAAACGCACATCGGAAAGACGAACATCCGATGTGCGTTTTTGCGTTTGTGGGAAAAAGGTCATTCGCAGTAGATCTGCTGTCCGCCCGAGATGGCCTGACCCAGGTATTCGTCGATCCAACGGGCAGCGCCCTCCTGATCCCGGGCACAGATGCGGTCGTAGAGGGTCTCGGTGTTGCGGCACAGTGCTTCGATGCCGTACAGCCGACAGAACCGGGTCCACAGGGTGATGACCGGAGACTTGAAGGAATAGTAAATCAGGGGAAGAATGCTGTTGCCGCTCACCAGGGCCAGTTCGTGCTGGTAGTTCCAGGCAGCCTCCGCCGCCTGGGCGGGGGTGTCGCATTCGGCGATGGCGGCCAGCAGTTTGCCCAGCTGGTCCAGGTCTTCCTGGGAAGCTCGCCGGATGGTGTTGGAAACCGCCAGATGTTCCAACGCCCGGCGAACCTCCAGAATGGACTGGACCTCCTCGTTGCCCAGAATACCGCCCTGGTATTCCATGATGGCGATGAGGGTATCCAGATTTCCGTGCTGCCGGTAGTCAGCCACCACCGCGCCCTGCCGGGGATGTATTTCCACGAACCCCTGCTTGGCCAGTTCGGTCATACCGCCGTTGACCACCGCCCGGCTGACCTGCATCTGCTGGGCCAGGTCCCGCTCAGGGGGAAGTTGGGTCCCCACCGGCAGCTCCCCGGACAAAATCATCCCCCGCAGCTGCTGGACAAACAGATCCTTGAGACTGGGGGCCGACAGCTTTTCAAATTCCATTCTGGCACTCCTTTCTGGGCTGTTGTGGCTATACCACATACCATGCCTTGATTTTATCATACAATTCGCCCAATAAAAAGCCCTTGATTTCATGGTTTTTCTGAATCTGCGCGGCTTTGTTGACCGTATTGCCCGGGCGGTGTTAAACTATTCACAATAGAAGGAAATTTCTGCCATACAGAAAATCTGCTCGTGGCAGAGCCAGAGAAAGGATGCTTGTTGTGGACAAGGTGAAAGTACTGGAAATCAAACAGAGCGTGTTTGCATCCAACGACCGCCAGGCCGATGAGATGCGCCGCCAGCTGAAAGAAAAAGGCGTATTCCTGCTCAACCTCATGTCCTCCCCGGGGTCGGGCAAGACCAGCACCCTGCGCCGCACCATCGAGGCGCTGAAAGAGGAACTGCGCATCGGCGTCATGGAGGCGGACATCGACTCGGATGTGGATGCCCGGGCCATTGCCGAGACCGGCGCCAAGGCCATCCAGCTGCACACCGGCGGCATGTGCCATCTGGACGCCGACATGACACGCCAGGGTCTGGAAGGTCTGGGGCTGGAGGATGTGGACCTGGCCATTCTGGAAAATGTGGGCAACCTGGTCTGCCCGGCGGAGTTTGACACCGGCGCGGTGAAAAACGCCATGATTCTCTCTGTGCCGGAGGGCCATGACAAGCCCCTGAAATACCCGCTGATGTTCACCATCTGTGATGTGGTCTTGGTGAACAAGATCGACGTCATGCCCTACTTTGACTTTGACATGGACAAATGCCGGGAGTACGTCCACATGCGCAATCCCAATGCCAGAATCATTCCCATCTCCGCCCGCACCGGCGAAGGCATCGACCAGTGGGCCAACTGGCTGCGCACCGAGGTGGCGGCCTGGAAAAATACAGACAACCGGTAAACAACCCGTGATGAGAAAGGATAATGACCATGAGTCAGACCCATTTCCCCCTGGATGAGAGCAAACTGCCCTTCAAGATTCCCAAGGACGAAAAGCCCCGGGAAAAGATCCTCAAACTGGGCCAGATGATCACCGACCGCATCCCGGCCAAACTACGCCCCCTCACCGTGGACGACCCGGAGTACTGGGGCCTGGCGGGGCTGGTCACCGACGAGATGGCCGATGTGGCCCTCAAGATGAAGGTACGCAAGCCCATGACCCTGCCCGAACTGGTCAAGGCCACCGGCAAGCCTGCCGAGGAGCTGGAACCCCTGCTCTACCAGATGAGCTATGTGGGCCTTCTGGAATACAACTGGGAAAACGATCGCCACGAAAAGCAGTATGTTCTGCCTATGTTCGTGCCGGGCAGTGCCGAGTTCTTCAACATGCAGAAGAGCCAGATCCAGGACCATCCCGAAGTCACCGCCTTCTTTGAGCGGATGACCTTCCTGCCGTTGGAGCACATCACCGCCATGGTCCCGCCAGGAGGCGCCGGCATCGGCATGCACGTCATCCCGGTGGAGAAGGCCATCGAGACCGAGAACCCGTCGGTGGACATCGAGCATATTTCCCACTGGCTGAAAAAGTACGACGGCACATATGCCGCCAGCCCCTGCTCCTGCCGTATGTCCCGTGCCCGCATGGGGGAGGGCTGCGGCGATGACCCGGAGGACTGGTGCATCGGCGTGGGCGATATGGCCGACTACCTGGTGGAGACCAAGAAAGGCCACTATGTGGACTACGACGAGGTCATGCGCATCCTCAAGCGTGCCGAGGACAACGGCTTTGTCCACCAGATCACCAACATCGACGGCGAGAACAAGATCTTCGCCATCTGCAACTGCAATGTGAACATCTGCAACGCCTTACGCACCAGCCAGCTGTTCAACACCCCCAACATGAGCCGCTCCGCCTATGTGGCCCATGTCACCCCGGAAAACTGCGTGGCCTGCGGTCGCTGCGTGGAATACTGCCCCGCCGGCGCAGTTAAGCTGGGCCAGAAACTCTGCACCACCCACGGCCCGGTGGAATATCCCCGCCAGGAACTGCCCGACAAGGTCAAGTGGGGCCCCGAAAAGTGGGACATCGACTACCGGGATAAAAACCGCATCAACTGTTATGACACCGGCACCGCGCCCTGCAAGACGGCCTGCCCCGCCCACATTGCGGTGCAGGGCTACCTGAAGATGGCAGCCCAGGGCCGCTATACCGAGGCCCTGGCCCTCATCAAGCGGGAAAATCCCTTCCCGGCGGTGTGCGGCCGCGTCTGCAACCGCCGCTGCGAGGATGCCTGCACCCGCGGTACTGTGGACCAGGCGGTGGCTATCGATGAAGTCAAGAAGTTCATCGCCCAGAAAGATCTGGAAGCAGCTACCCGCTATGTCCCGCCCATCAATCCTCCGTCCAACCGGGGCGGCTTTGAGGAAAAGATCGCCATCGTCGGCGCCGGCCCGGCGGGTCTGTCCTGCGCCTACTATCTGGCCGAAAAAGGTTACCATCCCACCGTCTTTGAAAAGAACAAGAAGCCCGGCGGCATGCTGACCTACGGCATCCCCTCCTACAAGCTGGAAAAAGACGTGGTGGAGGCCGAGATCGACATCATCCGCCAGATGGGCGTGGAGATCCGCTGCGGCGTGGAGGTCGGCAAGGACGTGACGCTGGATGAGCTGCGCGCCCAGGGCTACAAGGCCTTCTATGTGGCCATCGGCTGCCAGGGCGGCCGCAAGGCCGGCGTCCCTGGGGAGGATGCCCCCAACGTGGTCACCGCTGTGGACTTCCTCCATAAGGTGAACGAAGGGGAGAAGATTGCCCTCAACGGCAAGATCGTCGTGGTGGGCGGCGGCAATGTGGCCATCGATGTGGTGCGCTCCGGCCTGCGCTGCGGCGCAACGGCAGCAGATATGTACTGCCTGGAAGCCCGGGAGCAGATGCCTGCCACTCCTGCCGAGATCGCCGAGGCCGAGGAGGACGGAGCTGTCGTCCACTGCGGCTGGGGTCCCAAAGAGATCCTCACCAAGGACGGCAAGGCAGTAGGGGTGGTGTTCAAGCGCTGCGTGTCGGTCTACGATGCCGAGGGCAAGTTCGCTCCCACCTACGATGACAACGATACTGTCACGGTGGACTGCGACTATGTATTCCTGAGTATTGGCCAGAGCATCCAGTGGGGCGGCCTGCTGGAAGGCTCCCAGGTGGAGCTGAGCCGCGGCGGCCGTGTGGTGGCCGACGCTCTGACCTACCAGACGGCACAGCCCGACGTGTTTGTGGGCGGCGACGTCTACACCGGGCCAAAGTTTGCCATTGACGCCATCGCGGCAGGCAAGGAGGGCGCTGTGTCCATCCATCGGTTTGTCCAGCCCAACACCAGCATGACCATCGGCCGCAACCGGCGGGATTTCATCCAGCTGAACAAGGACGATCTGGCGCTGGAAAGCTACGATACCACCGCCCGCCAGACGGCAGGCATGGCCAAGGACATCGACTACCATCACTCCTTCCGGGACGGACACCTCACCTTTACCGAGGAGCAGGTGAAGAAGGAAACCGCCCGCTGCCTGGGCTGCGGCGCCTCGGTGGTGGACCCCAACAAGTGCATCGGCTGCGGCGTCTGCACCACCAAGTGCGAGTTCGACGCCATCCATCTCTACCGCGAGCGTCCCGAGTGCAGCACCATGGTGCGCAGCGAGGACAAGTTCAAGGCCATTCTACCCTATATGATCAAGCGGGAGATCAAGATCCGTTTTGGCAAGAAGGACGATTGATATGCACGAACTGGGAATTGTCTTTCATATCATCCGCAGCGTGGAGGAAGTAGGCCGCCAAAACGGGGTCAGTCGGGTCAACACGGTGACACTGGAACTGGGCGAAGTATCCGGCGTTCTGGAGGATTATCTCCAGGACTGCTGGAACTGGGCGGCCTCCAAGTCGGACATGCTGCGGGGAGCAAAATTGCAGGTGGAAATGATCCCTGCAAAGACGCTCTGCGAGGATTGCGGATGCATCTATCCCACGGTAGCCCACGGCCGCACCTGCCCTGAATGCGGCAGTGGAAAGACGCACCTGATCCAGGGCAACGAAACCATGATCCGGGATATTACAGTGCCCGAGGAGGACGCGGCGGAGGCGCCGGAGTCGTCTGCAGAGAAGGCTCTGTAAAAAATACGCAAGGAGGAATCTTGTATGTTGTTTCAGATTTACGGCGAGAACGCCGGCTGGCAGCTGTTTGGATGGCTGCTGGTATTTGTGGGGCTGATTCTGGTCAATGAGTTGGCCCGCCGGACCAAACAGGGCGGTATCTTCTGCTTCTTGATCCTGCCTG
>JAHZHS010000142.1 GCA_019420135.1 Oscillospiraceae bacterium
GTCAAACTTCATCAAACCATATCAAAAGGAAAAGCCCGGAAAACCACGGTTTTCCGAGCTTTTTGAGCAAATTTGATAAAGTTTAGCGCTTGCTGAACTGCGGAGCGCGACGAGCAGCCTTGAGGCCGTACTTCTTACGCTCTTTCATACGAGGATCGCGGGTCAGGAAGCCAGCCTTCTTGAGGGCGGGACGCAGAGCCGGATCGTACTGCAGCAGGGCGCGGGACAGGCCATGGCGGATAGCGCCGGCCTGGCCGGAGCAGCCGCCGCCGATGACGTTGACAACGACGTCAAACTTGCCGTCGGTCTCGGTCAGGACCAGGGGGCTGCGGACGAGCAGCTTGAGGGTCTCGAGGCCGAAGTAGTCCTCGATATCGCGGCCGTTGATGGTGACCTTGCCGGTGCCATTGTAGACGCGGACGCGGGCAACGGAATGCTTACGACGACCGGTGCCGTAGAAGTAAGGTTTTGTCTCGTACATATTCGATTGCCTCCCTATCAAAGTTCGACAGCTTCAGGCTTCTGGGCAGCATGGGCATGCTCAGAGGTCTTGTAGCAGTGCAGGCGGGTGAGGGCCTTGGCGCCGATGGTGTTCGAGGGGATCATACCCTTGACGGCGTAGGTCATGGCCTTATCGCTGTTCTCGGCCATCAGCTTTTTGTACTGGGTCTCCTTGAGGCCGCCGATGTACAGCGAATGGGTGCGGTGGAACTTCTTCTCCAGCTTCTTGCCGGTCAGAACAGCCTCATCACAGTTGATGATGATGACGTGATCACCGCAGTCGACGTTCGGGGTGAACGTGACTTTATCCTTGCCGCGCAGCAGCACGGCAGCCTTGGCAGCAACGCGGCCGAGGGGCTTGCCCGCGGCGTCGATCACATACCACTTGCGGTCAGCCATCTCTGCGGGCTTTGCGAGAGTAGTGCTCATAATGTAAACCTCCATCCAATTTCCAGGGCCGGGAAGGCCCCGGACCTATCGTCAAGCGCGGCACAAGATCCGCGCCGTTTTGCGCAAGTGTGATTATAGCAAATCTGCGCTCTTTCGTCAATAGGGGAAAGCTGATTTTTTTAATTTATCCTGCACAAGCTCTTGAATTCTCTTGTTTTCTCTCTCTAGCTCTCGTTTTCTCAAATGCGATTTTTCAAAACTGCTTCACAGAGAGCCCGGAAACGGCGCCCTTCGCAACAGGATTCCGGACTCTCCGCCTGTGGCTGTCGGAACGTCCTTTTCCGGGCGAAGTATCTGGAAGCATCTGAAGGAAACTTCCCCACCGGGTTCGCAGCATGCTTTCCATTGGGAATTGCTTAATAGTAAGCGGTCAGACCGTATTGCGGCGGTCCAGCCGCTCTGTGCGGGAAAAAAGTCGCTGTCGGCGCAGAGAGCAGGGAAGTCTTTTGCTGCTATATCCGGAGGGAGCGGTCCTGAACCAGGAGCAAATCTGCTGCTGACAGACATATCCGTAAATTCTGTCCGCGTGCAAAATACAAAAATCCGCCATTTTGCATAAAATTTCTGAACTAATTTGGGGTGCAAATGAAAAAGCGACAAATTGTTAAGAAATTATTGACAACGGCGAATCAGGAGACTAAAGTATTAGCCATATCGACCAAATGCAGTGAACGGGACATGATCCGCGGCAGCCGGCTTCCAGAAAGCCGCCGGTTGTGCGAGGCGGCAGCAAAAGCGCCGCGGACCCTCACCCGCCAGCAGCCAAGGTGAGAAAGCACAGCGTTGTGCGCGCCGTGCAATAGCCGCGGCCGGATGCCCACCGTTACAGGGGCGCGCAGCCGGATTGGCTGCGGCAGAGGTGGCCGTCCGGGCAAGCGGACGGCAAACGAAGTGGTATCGCGGAGGAGTGTCAGGCCTTCGTCTTCGGTTCCCCACCGGCAAAACGGGAGGGGACGGAAGACGAAGGCCTGTTTTGTTTGCGGCATTTGGTCGGTGGATACAGAAAAGAGGTAAGAGAATCATGAACACGCTTGTCATCGTATTGATCGCTGCGGTCTGCCTGGCTGCGGCCTACGCCCTCTACGGGCGCTGGCTGGCAAAGACCTGGGGCATTGATCCCAAGGCAGTCACCCCGGCCCATCGTTTCCAGGACGGAAAGGACTACGTCCCCACCGACGGCTGGACCGTCTTCAGCCACCAGTTTTCCTCCATTGCAGGTGCGGGCCCTGTCACCGGTGCCATTCAGGCTGCCGCATTCGGCTGGCTGCCGGTCCTGCTGTGGATTCTGATCGGCGGTATCTTCTTCGGTGCTGTCACCGACTTCGGCGCTCTGTATGCCAGTGTCAAGAATGACGGCAAATCCATGGGCCTGCTGATTGAAAAGTATATCGGCAAGTTCGGCCGCAAGGTTTTCCTGCTGTTCTGCTGGCTGTTCACCCTGCTGGTCATTGCGGCCTTCGCCGACATGGTGGCGGGCACCTTCAACGCCTATGAGGTCGTGGACGGTGTGACCCAGCTGTCCGCCAGTGCCCGTCCCAACGGCGCAGCCGGCTGCATCTCGCTGTTCTTCATCGTCTTTGCCATGCTGCTGGGCCTGATCCAGAAGAAGTTCCATTTCACCGGTTGGAAAGAGATCGTTGCCGGCCTGGTTTGCACCGTGGCGGCTCTGGCTCTCGGTATGCTGCTGCCCATCACCCTGGGCAAGGAAGCCTGGCTGTACATCACCTTCGTCTACATCTTCTTTGCGGCAACGCTGCCCATGTGGCTGCTGAAACAGCCCCGTGACTTCATGACCACCTTCATGTTCGTCGGCATGATCGCCGGCGCCGTGCTGGGCCTGCTGGTTGCCCATCCTTCCATGAACCTGCCCGTCTACACCGGCTTCGACAATGCAAGCCTGGGCACTCTGTTCCCCATCCTCTTCGTCACCGTGGCCTGCGGCGCCATCTCCGGCTTCCACAGCCTGGTCTCTTCCGGCACCTCCTCCAAGACGGTGGACAATGAAAAGGATATGCTCAACGTCGGTTACGGCGCTATGGTCACCGAGAGCCTGCTGGCTGTCCTGGCCCTCTGCGTTGCCGGTGCTGCCGCCGCTGCGGACGGTACCCCCGCAGCCGGCACTCCCTTCCAGATCTTCTCCAGCGGCGTTGCCGGTTTCCTGGAAATGTTCGGTGTCCCTGTCTATGTGGCACAGTGCTTCATGACCATGTGCGTTTCCGCTCTGGCTCTGACCAGCCTGGATGCCGTCGCCCGTATCGGCCGTATGAGCTTCCAGGAACTGTTCAGCGTGGATGACATGAAGAACGCTGAGGGCTGGCGCAAGCTGCTCTGCAACACCTGGTTCTCCACCATCGTCACCCTGGTGTTCGGCTTTGTCCTGGCCAAGATCGGCTACTCCAACATCTGGCCGCTGTTCGGCTCCGCCAACCAGCTGCTTAGCGCTCTGGTCCTGGCAACCCTCTGCGTCTTCCTGAAAGTCACCGGCCGCAGCAACAAGATGCTGTTCCCGCCGCTCATCATCATGCTCTGCGTGACCTTCACCGCTCTGGTCCAGCGCCTCATCGCTCTGGTCCAGGCTGTGGCTGCCGGCAGTGCTACCTTCTGGGTGGAAGGCCTGCAGCTCATCATCGCTGTGCTGCTCATCGCCCTGGGCCTGACCATCGTGGTCAGCTCGGTCAAGGCATACCTCTCCTCCCGCAAGGATTCGGAGAAGGCCGAAGCCAAGGCATAATCGCCTGACACATCATACCTATACAAAGGCCGCGGCCCTGCAACAAGGGCTGCGGCCTTTTTCGATTCTTTCCGGTCACAGGACGCTCTTGCCGGGCTGCTGCCTTGTTTCCCTGCCGGCACCGGGTGTAAAATGGAAACAGGAATAAAGACAGTTTCTGCGGGGGAGGAAAACCGGATGGATAACAATCTCTTGGGGTATGGCATTCTGCTGTGGGGGTTGATTGGGGCTGCGGCGGTCCTTTTGGGGCTGGCGGTCCTTTCCCGCCGCAAAATCCCTCAAAAGAAGGGCAGCCCCGACACCAACTCCCTGTGGTACGGTATCCACAAACTCTGCCGTGGACTGCTGCTTCTGCCGCTGATAGCCGCCGGGGCGTTGGCCGCAGCCTTTGTCCGCACCGGGGGACAGCCCCAGGGCAATGCGGTACATCTGGGAATCATGCTGGGATATTGTGCCCTCTGCTTTGTGATCATCGGCAGTGCGCTGCTGATCTGGCGTCCCTGGTATATCGCGCGGCGGGCTGCCCGGGAGGCAACGGCGGATAATCAGCGGTTTACGGTGCGCCCCGGGCTGGCTATCGCAGGGACCTGCCTGATCTGCGGGAGCATCTGGATCATCATGATCGTGGTGATCGTCGTGCTATTCTATCCGGGAGAGCTGGATCAGGTCTGGCCCATCTATCTGGTGGGACTGGGACATTACCTGGGCGGGGGCCTTTCTTTGCTGCTGCCGGTCATGCATGTGGAGGGGGAGGACTGCCGTTACCGGGAATGGAATTTGCGTCAGTGCCGCTTTTCGCTGAGCGATGTGGCCCTCTGTGAGCTGACCTGCCAGAGTGAGCAGGTCTGCGGTGCCATCCGGCTGAAGGGAAGGCTTCGCGGCAGGACCCCGCCCTCCGCGGCCCTGCCTATCCTGCAGCAGCGGGAAGTCAGCAGGGCGGGCATCGGCTGCGTGCTCAGCGGCATCACCGTCACGCTGTACGACGGGGAGGGCAACCGCCTGTGCCGCTTTTACGGCAATGCCAGGAACCTGCCCCTGCTGTTGAAACGGCTGGAGACCCGCTGCCGGTTCAGCCGTCCGTTCTGCATTCTTCTGGGAGAACGGGAGGATGACCTCTGACCGGCCGCCCCGCCCGGACGGAACAGACAACAAAAGCGCCGCCCTTCCCGTTGGCCATGGGAAAGGCGGCGCTTCCTTATTATATATAAGAGAGGGGCCCGGCGTAAGATCAGAAGGTCAGGTTGCCGAACTCGCTGAGTTTGAGGCTCTCGTTGTGCTGGGTGGCCCAGTCGATGCTCCAAGGGCTGGCGAAGAGCAGCAGATGATTGCCCTTCAGGTCCTCGATGCAGCGGGTGTCGCTGGTGATGTCCAGCGTCTTGGGGTCCAGCTCATCCGGCGAGTTGAGAATCCACCGGATGTACTCGTAGGGCAGGGTCTGCATGCGGATGTCCACGTTGTACTCGTTTTTCAGGCGGTATTCCAGCACTTCC
>JAHZHS010000143.1:0-316 GCA_019420135.1 Oscillospiraceae bacterium
TGGTACATAACCGGATCACTGTTTCGGATGTTTCGGAAGGGGATACGATCCTGAGCGCCGAGTACTGGCACAACCACCGTGTGAGTACGACACCCGGCGATTACGGTTATATTGTGGATGCCACCAGCCGGTATGGCCAGTGGTCCAACGCCAACTCTCTGGACAAGGCATTTGACGGAAACTGGGATACCTTCTGGGAGACCAGCAAGGCGGCCACCGACAACTGCATCGACATGACCTTCGACAAGCCGGTCACTCTGGACCGGATTCTCTACGGCGCACGCCGCACGCAGGCGGGCAAGGGCGATCCCACCCG
>JAHZHS010000143.1:326-5159 GCA_019420135.1 Oscillospiraceae bacterium
CGGCTATGTCCTTTTCACCCTGCCCGAGAGCGTAACGCTGACGGCACTGCGCTTTGAATTCAACGAATCCCAGTACAGCGCCCAGGTCAACTGGGCCAGCGCGGCGGAACTGGTTCTTCTGCGGGACGCAAGCACTGTCCTGACCGGCAAGGCCGAGATCACCGGCATTGCGGCGCCCGGCGCTGCGCTGACGGTGACCGCCACTTCCGGTGATGGCCAGGCGGTGACGGACTGGGCCTACCAGTGGCAGTCCAGCACCGACGGCGAGAACTTCACAAATATTGACGGCGCCACCGAGGCAACCTACACCGTGCAGGAAGGGGACAAGGACCTCTATCTGCGGGCCGTTGCCCGGGATGGCTCCGGCAAATATGCGGGAACGCTGGTGACCGATACCTACCGCGGTCTGTTTGCAGTGACCGTGGAAGGGGAGAGCAGCGTGGGCGGCATCGCCAACGCGGTGCTGCAGTATGCTTCCGGCCCGGACCTCACTGTGAATTATCAGTGGCAGGTGGGAGATACGGCGGATGGAGAGTTCACTGATCTTTCCGGTGAAATCCAGCCCACGCTGGTCATTCCGGCCGAGGCAACCAACAGGTATATCCGCGTCCGAGCCAGCGTAAAGACTGCCGGTGATGTGACCACGACAGTGGACTCTGAGCCGGTGAGCGTCGGTGTCACCGCCCTGATGTACGGCCCTCCTGCGGTGGATGTGACCCTGCGCGCAGGGCTGCTGGGCTCCGCAGACGAAAGCTTTACCTGCCAGTGGCAGCGCGGTTCCTCTGCCGGCGGCGAGTTTACCAACATTGACGGCGCCACCGGCAGCAAATACACCTTGACCGGCGACGATCAGGGAAAATTCATCCGTGTCCAGATCACCACGGGCGGCCAGACCTTGACCAGTGAGGCGTGGCAAGTCTACGCCAAGGGAACCTTCCCGGAGGATCTGGTCAACTTTGAGGGCGATGTGCTTTATGTCTCCGATCTGAGCGACAGATACTGCCTGATCACCAACGGCGGCGACGGCCGTCCCATGCGTGTGGACAAAAACTATGCCGGCGGCAACCTGGCGCTGCGGGTGGACGGCCAGATCAAGTACTACCTCAAGGGCTTCGGCGGCCTGTCCAGCTCCAGCATTGTGTACAGCGTGATGAACTACGTCAAGTATTACCACCTGAACCGCTTCATTGCCCGTGTGGGTGTTGACGCAATCCAGGACCACGACGGCAATACCGACGGAGCCATCTTTACCGTGTCTGCGGCAACGCGAGGGTCCGACGGCTTCCTGCAGTGGACAACCCTGCAGCAGACGCCGGTCCTGCGCAAAACCAGCGAGTCGGTAGCTGTGGATGTCATGCTGCCGGAAAATATGCTGAACATCCGCATCATGACCCAGCTCAGCGGCAAAAGCGCATATGTCTATACCGATATGGCGGACTTCAAGCTGGTAACTGCCGACTACAAGGAAGCAGACAGCAACCAGCAGGTCTTCCTGCCGGTGGAGGAGTACGACCTCCGCATCCAGGAACTGGTTGCCTCCCACAAGGGCATGAGCTATGAGCAGATGCTGGACGAGGATCAGGAACTGCGCAAGCTGGTGTATCAGCGCGCGCTGGTGAACGACGCCGGCTACTCTCTGCTGGATGCACTGATGCAGACCGAGGACACCGCCAAAACACTGGAATGGCTCTTCAACGATGAAAACGCCCTGGAACTGTTTGTGGGCGGCGGTGCTCCCGATGGAGCTTATGGCCGTGCCATTCAGGCCCTGGCCAATCTGTACACCCAGAGGGGCGGGGATCTGGCGGAAACCAAGGTGAACCGTCAGCTCTACCTGCGCATGATGATGGCTCTGGCGCTGACCCATTCCAATGATGTTGCCTTCTGGGTGGATCCCTCCCAGGTGTCCAACGCCACCAATGTGGTGGAGCGCTACGATATTTACAAGCGCATGCATGGCAATGGCCTTCTCGTCAAGGCGTTCGATACCCTGAACGTCGAGGAGATGCGCATGGTCATGAACAACATCATCGACAACAATGAGATTGAGTGGCTGAACTGGTATAACCGTAAAATCAGTTACGGGACCGTGGACCCCACCAAGGTCAATATCACCCCCAACAACATGAAGGGCGGTCCCTATACCTATATCCGGTATACCTTCGGCTACAACTACAACCGTGCCCAGTACTTCGCGGAGGATAAGCGGGCAGGCTGGCAGGAAAAGTACGGCCTGACCTTCTCTGCCATGGCCCCGCAGGAACAGCTGGACATCTACAAGAATATTGATGTTCTCTATCAGTCCGGACATCCCAAGTTGTGGGCCGTCTTTGAGGAGGGCGCCGTCTGCGGAGGTATCTCCAAGACCGGCACAAACCTGCTGGGTGTGTACGGCATTCCGGCCGGTGTGGTCGGTCAGCCCGGACATGCCGCCTACCTGCGGTATGTCTATACCGACGAGGCAAATGGCATCGCCCGCTATGACATTTATAACGATATTTTCGGCTGGCCGGAATCTGCCCGTGGCGAGCGCCTGCCCTGCGGCTGGGGCACTCAGAATTGGGGCAGCCCCAACCGCGTCAGCTATATCAACATGGCGCAGGATGCCCTGAACGATGAGGAAAACTACTTCACTGCCCAGCGCCTCAATCTGCTGGCGGATTCCTTCAACAATGAGGGCAGCCGGGATACCCAGGCGGCCATCTACGAGGCAGCCCTCTCGGTCCAGAGCTACCACTTTGATACCTGGGTCGATATGGTCCGCATGTACGAAAGCCAGGACAAGACCTCGGCAGATTACCTCGCTCTGGCGGGACGCATCTCCAAGGCGCTGGCCTACTACCCGCTGCCCATGTACGATGCGCTGGAAAAACTGATCAAACCCCATCTGAGCGGTACGGCCGAGATTTCCTCCCTGACCGCCTACGAGAATGCAGCCCTGCGCACTGCGCGGACCGCAACCACAGCCAACACCTCCAACCCCAACGCCAGCATCCGTATGGCCGATTATCTCATGGGCAATCACGATTTCACTGTCGCGACTTTCTCCTTTGACGGAGACAAGCCGGGGACCATCGTGCTGTCCGATGCCTACGCAAATGGCGGCAACGAGATGCTCTACAGCCTGGACGGCGGCAAGAAGTGGATCAATGCCGGTTCCGTGCAGGAAGTCAAACTCAGCGAACAGGAGCTTGCCTCCATCACCGCCGAGAATGACATTCTGGTACGGCTGCAGGGCACGGACAACTATTACACCATCGACATCACCAAGCCCGCCTCTGCTCCTAAGGTGAATATCAACAACAACGAGCAGCGCCTTGTCAGCGCCGCCTCCAATCTGGAGTGGAAGACGGAGGACAGTGCCACCTGGAAGCCTTTTGCCGAGCAGGAACGCTTTGCGGAGAACACCCAAATCACGGTGCGTGAGGCAGCCCACGGCACACAGCTGCCCGGACCCGAAACCACTTACACCATGGGCAAGTCCACCAGCACGGAGGAGCGCCGGTATATTTATCTGGACAAGATTGAGCTGGCAGGCTACTCCAGTGCGGAGGATGGCAAGAGCGGCGCAGCCGCCCATTGCATCGACGGCAACATCGATACTATCTGGCATACCCTGTGGTCCGGTACGGACAATGACCGCTATGTCATTCTGAAACTGACGGATGGCGCTCACTACATTAATGCGTTGGACTACATGCCTCCCCAGGGATCGAGCTCCAACGGCCGCATCCTCAAGTGCGAGGTCTACACCAGCATGACAGGGGAGGACAACACCTGGACCCTTGCCGGCACTGCCACCTGGGCAAACAGTTACAGTAAGAAGCAGATTACCTTTACCCCGGTGTACGCGCAGTACGTCAAGATCGTTGCAGTGCAGGGCGTCAACAACTTTGCAACTGCCGCGATGTTTGAACTGTTTGAGGACCCGACGGTGGGAGACAGCACCGTGACGGCAATGGAAGTGTCAAAGCTTCCCTCCAAGTTGACGTACGTTGTGGGTGAGGAACTGGATCTCAACGGCATGGTAGTGACAGCAACCTTTGAAGACAAGACCGGCAACACCACAAGCGGCCCGCTGAATCTGTCCCGCCTGCAGTTCTCTCCCACGGTTATGACCACGGAGGGACAGCAGACTGTCACGGCCATTGTCCCAGGTACAGACATTTCTCTGAGCTTTGAGGTGACGGTCGCGGCCAATGAAAAACAGCCCAATGCACTGATTGTAACCCAAATGCCGGACAAGACCCGATACTTCGACGGAGAAGCCCTGGATACCATTGGAGCAATCATCACCGCACAGTACCCGGACGGGACAACGGCTCGTGTCTTTGACGGCACCAGTGCCATTGACCTGGGAGTGACCTGGTCGGCAGGAACCCTGACGGCCGGGGACAAGTCGGGCGAGCAGTCCATTACGGTCACCTACAAGGACATCACCACCACCTTCCCGGTGGAGGTTACCCCCAAGGTGGCGTCCATTGCCGTGACCCAGCTGCCGGACACGACCTTCTACTCCCTGGGCGATGGCTTTGACCCCTCCGGTATGGCATTCTCTGCCGTCTATGAAAACGGCGAGAGCGATGTGATCAGCACTGCCGATTACACACTGCATACCGACGGTTTCAGCAATACGGCAGGAACGAAGGACATCACCGTTACCTACAATCGCACAGAAGGCCTGGCAGAAGGCGGCAACGCTGAAACCAAGTTCACTGTGACGGTCTACCCCTACATCACGGCGGGCGGCCTGCAGTTTGAAGCTCTGGACAACCCCGACCAGTGCACTCTCACCGGCTTTGAGGAAGGCTATGTGCCCGAAAATGGCATTGT
>JAHZHS010000144.1 GCA_019420135.1 Oscillospiraceae bacterium
TCAGACACCGCAACGGCACAGCCTTTATAAACAGAGGCGTCCTCCACGCTATGGGCACGGGCCTCGTACTCCTCCTTGGAGACGTTGAACAGCAGTTTGGTATCGGCCGTCTGGGCCCCACGGCTGCGCAGCCAGGCAGCTGCCTCAAAGGTGCGCCCCCCCACATGCAGGGCAAAGCTGCGGGTATCCAACATGATACCGGCCAGCAAAGCCTGGGCTTCCAGCGGGGTGATGTTGTCCTGAGAAGGCATGAACTGCAAAAGCTCGCAAACCAGCTCACTGGCGCTGGAGGCATAAGGCTCATGGTAGAGCAGAATGGGGTTGTCAATATGGCCCACCGCCATGCGGTGATGGTCGATGACAACAACCCGCTGGCATTTTTCGTAAATCTTCTGGCTCTCTAATAGGCGCTTCTGATAGGTATCCACCACGATAAGGAGCGTTTTTGGGGTGATGATCTCGTAGGTTTCCTCGGGCTCGATGAAGTTGTCACCCTCCCCTGCCTCGTCGAACAGATCGATGAGCTGGCCTGCCAGGGTAGCGCCTCTATGTACCGTGATGACCGACGGCACACCGCACATCTTGCACATGCGCAGTACGCCGATGGCCGATCCCATGGCATCCAGGTCGCTCATGCTGTGGCCCATGATGAGCACACTGTCACTCTGGCGGATCTGGTCCTCCAAGGCATTGGCAATGATCCGGCTGCGGACATGGCTGCGTTTCTCCACGCCGTGTGAGACGCCGCCAAAAAATTCAAAGCCGTCCAGTGTCTTGACCGCCGCCTGATCGCCGCCGCGCCCCAGGGCAATGTCGATGCTCTCCCGGGCCATCTCCTGGCATTCGGCCAGAGTCTTGCCGCCGTGGCCCACGCCGATGGACAGTGTCAGCGAACCGCTGGGATGCAACGCCCGGACCTTGTCCAGAATGTCAAAACGATGTTTGATCATGCGGCGGATATGCCGTTCCTCCACCACCGCAATATAACGGCTGTTAGAGACACGGCGCAGAAAACCGGTGGTCTGGCCGATGTACTCCTCCAACAGGCGGTTGATGGCCTCCTGCTCGTGGGCCTGCTCCGAGTCCTTCATGTCGGTGAAGAGCTCGTCGTAGCTGTCAATGACAATGATCATACAGGCAGGACGGCTGGCCGTGTACTCATCCAAAGTATCTTTATAGAAGGTATCGTCCACGAGATAGACAATGCTTGCCCCACTGGAAGTGGGGCTGGGGCTGGCATAGGCGGTAAAGCGGATGCCGTTGACGATGATATCCTGCCCGTGAGGGCGGGAGCAGACCGCCATATCCAGGCCGGGCAGCAGTTTGTCCACCGGCGTGAGAACGGCATCGCTGCCGGCAAGGACACTGTCCTTGAAATAAGAATTATACCACAAAACAGAGTTGCCGGACATCAGGAAAACCGGCAGCGGAAGCTGAGCCAGCGAATACTGTACCTTGCTGCCGCCAAAGACGTTGCCGCTGAGATTCTGTGCAATAAAGGTGCGGACACGACGGCGGTTGGTTATGATGAGAATCACCGCCGCCGCCAATACGATCACCGGGGCCAGCAGCCAATAGGGTGCATACAGCGCCACCGGCACGGCCAGCGCCACACAGCACAGGATCAGCAGAACCATAATGGCCGCAGTGTCCAGGCGTAACTTGTTTTTCATCGTACTTCCTCAACTGAATCCCCGCAGAGCTTGCGCAACGCGTGGCAAAGCGCGAGTGACATAAGAAAACAAAGGTTCTGCAAGAACTGCGAAGCATCGCAAAATCGCTGAAAGGCGGCAGATGCGAGGCAGAGGGCTGTAGCCTTCCTTGATGGAAGGCAAAGCCCGATCACGCGGCAGATGCCGTCTTGCAGATAGAATTTTGCGGCTTTGTTTTCTTATGGAACCGCGCAGAACGGGGGTGGGTTTACACTTCCATCAGGATGGGCAGGATCATGGGACTGCGCTTGGTCTTGCGGTAAATATAGCTGGAGAGTGCCTCCCGTACCCGGGTCTTGAGGCTGTTCCAGTCATGGGCATGATCGGCCAGGGCACGGTCCAGCGCCATCTCAACCTGGGCGCGGGCACCGTCCATGAGTTCTTCGCTCTCGCGGACATAGACGAAACCGCGGGAAACCAGTTCCGGTCCTGCCAGTACACGGCTGCTGCGGCCGTCGATGGTGACGGTAACGACAATGATGCCGTCCTCCGACAGATGGTGACGGTCACGCAGCACCACATTGCCCACGTCCCCCACGCCGTAGCCGTCCACCATGACGGCGCCTGCAGGCACAGTGCCCTCCAATGTCAGGGAATCCCGGGAAAGGCGCAGGTTCTGGCCATTCTCTGCAATATAGATATTCTGCTTGGGGATATAGCCCAGATGCTCCGCCGTCTCGGCGTGGCGCTTGAGCTGCTTGAACTCGCCGTGCACCGGCAGGAAATACTGCGGATGGGCGAGGGTCAGCATCAGCTTCTGCTCCTCCTGGCATGCGTGGCCGGAGACATGGGTATCGTACATATTTTCATAGATGACCTCGGCGCCCAGGGCCAGCAGGCCATTGACCACCTTGGTAACCGTCTTTTCGTTGCCGGGGATGGGCCGGGCCGAGATGATGATGAAATCGCCGGGGCCGACCTTGACGTTGCGGTGGCTGGCCTGGGCCATACGGGACAGCGCCGACAGCGGCTCGCCCTGGCTACCTGTGGTGATGAGAACCACCTTTTCGGGCGGGTATTTATTAACCTCCTCAATATCGATGAGGACGGTATCGGGCACATGCAGATAGCCCAGTTCCTTCGCCATCTCGGTATTGGAGACCATGCTGCGGCCATTGACCGCCACCTTGCGGCCCGACTCGATGGCCAGGTCGATGATCTGCTGGATGCGGTAAATATTGGAAGCAAAGGTCGCCACAATGATCCGCTTGTTGCGTGCACGGGCAAACAGGCCGCGGACACCCTCGGCTACCGTTTGTTCGGTGGCAGTGAAGCCCGGGCGCTCAGCGTTGGTGGAGTCCGCCAGCAGAGCCAGCACACCGCGGCGGCCGTACTCGGCAATGGTGGACAAATCGGTCACGGCATCCCCGGACAGCGGCGTATAGTCGATCTTAAAGTCGCCGGTGTGGATGACGATGCCCGCCGGGCACTCAATGGCAAAGGCCAGTGCGTCGGGAATGGAATGGTTGACATGGATGGGCTCCACGGTGAAGCAGCCCAGGCGGACCTTCTGGCGGGGACGAATCTCCACAAAGGTGGTACTGGAGGCCAGGCCGTGCTCCTCCAATTTGTTGCGGATGAGGCCGATGGTCAGTTTCGCCGCATAGATGGGCACATTGAACTGACGCAGCAGGTACGGCAGGCTGCCGATATGATCCTCATGGCCGTGGGTGATGAAGATGCCCTTGATGCGGTCCTTGTTTTCCAGCACATAGGTGAAGTCGGGGATGACAAGATCCACGCCGAACATATCGGAATCCGGGAACACCAGACCGCAGTCAATGAGGATCATATCCCCCTGGCACTCATACAGGGTAATGTTTTTGCCCACCTCTCCCAGACCGCCCAGCGGGCAGATGTGCATGGGAATGGCCGGGGTGTCGGCCTGAAGATTCTGGCCGCGGCGGCCACGGGGTGCGCGGCTACGTGGTTCCTGTGCCGGCTTGACCGCCTGCTGCACCGTTTTGGATGCCTGCTGGGCAGCCGTCCTGCGGGGACGCTGGGGACGGCGGGGCTTTGCTGTATTCTGTACGGCATCCCCCTGCTGTGCAGGCTGTGCCGCTTTGGCCACAGGCTGGCGCCGGGGGCGGCGCTGAGTTGCGCGCGGATTTTTTGCCTTTTCGGGCTGATGCTTGTCGTTGAAATCTTCCATTGAAACCTCCGTCTGGTTGCTCGGCAAGACAGGCGTCCGCACCATCGGCGGATGCCCGGCCCTGCTGCAAGATATGCGTAATGTATTTGTGTCGCGGCTTGGCCGCAGTATTCCAAGAATTGGAGAGCGCGGGATTTCTGCTGTTCCGTCAGCACAGCGCAAGAATTGCACTATATTCCGCCGAATCCACTCACACAGCATCCCGTCTCGGGGCGCGAAAAGCCCGCCTGTCAGGCGCGGCCGGGCCCAAATGCCAGCAAAACACGAACATTGCAGATAAAAACATTATAATTGCTATTGGATAGCTTGTCAATTCTGAGACCGGGTGCCGTCCCCCTTGCCTGACATCCTCAAAGCGGGTATAATGGCAGAAGCAAACCGGTATTTTCAATGCTCAGTATGGACAATATAGCAGGAGTTCAACATGAAACACATCGAAATCTACACCGACGGTGCCTGCAGCGGCAACCCCGGCCCCGGTGGCTGGGGCGCGATTCTCCGCTTTCGCACCGCCGACAAGGTATACGAAAAAGAGCTTTCTGGCGGGGAGGCTGGCACCACCAACAACAGGATGGAGCTGACCGGCCTATTGGAGGCTTTGCGCCAGCTGAAAGAGCCCTGCGACATTGACCTGTACTCCGACAGCCAGTATGTCATCAATGGGCTGGAAAAAGGCTGGGCCAAGGGCTGGCGTGCCCGGGGCTGGAAAAAATCCGACAAATCCCCCGCTTTGAACTCCGACCTGTGGGCACAGCTACTTGCAGAGAGCGAGAAGCATGTCATCCACTACCACTGGCTCAAGGGCCATGCCGGACACCCCGAAAACGAGCGCTGCGACCGTCTGGCCGTGGCGCAGAGCAAGAAGTACGGCGGCAGACAGGCCTAATTGCTGCCCCACCCAATCTAAAAGGAGATTTTCCATGGATGGCTTCAATACTTTTGAAAAACAGGACCGTGTGCTGGTCGGTATGAGCGGCGGCGTGGATTCCAGCGTGACGGTGCGCATCCTGCAGGAGCAGGGCTTTGCCGTGCAGGGTGCGGTGATCCGCTTTTCCCCTGCCCACGATGCCGCCGTAGCCGCCGCCCGGGACGCCGCCCGTTCCCTGGGTGTGGAAGTACACGTCATTGATGCGGCCGAGGCTTTTGAACGTGAGGTCGTTACCCCCTTCTGCCGGAGCTACTGCGAGGGCCGCACCCCCAACCCCTGCATTCTCTGCAATCCGGCCGTCAAGTTCCGCCTTCTGGCTGAGAAGGCCGACGAGCTGGG
>JAHZHS010000145.1 GCA_019420135.1 Oscillospiraceae bacterium
TTTGCAGCGAAACATTACGAACAGGCAGGTGTATTTTCCTTATGGCATGGACAACCAACGTTCTGGTCGGCCAGTCCGGCGGCCCCACCGCCGTCATCAACTCGAGCCTGGCCGGCGTCTACGAATCGGCCAAGAGCCTGGGCGCTCCCCATGTGTACGGCATGCAGTACGGCATTGAGGGACTTCTGCAGGGCAAAATGGTCGATCTGGACGAGTATTTCTCCGACAAAATGCAGATCGAGCTGCTCAAGCGCACCCCGTCCAGCTTCCTGGGCAGCTGCCGCTTCAAGCTGCCCGAGGCCGGTGTGGACGACCGCCCCTACCGCAAACTCTTTGCCCTGTTTGAGGAGCACGCCATCGGCGCAGTGTTCTACATCGGCGGCAACGACAGCATGGATACCATCGCCAAGCTGTCCGGCTACGGCGCGGCCATCAACAGCCCCATCCGCTTCATCGGCGTGCCCAAGACCATCGACAACGATCTGGACCTGACTGACCACACCCCCGGCTACGGCAGTGCAGCCAAGTACGTTGCCACCATTCTCAAGGAGGTCATCTGCGACGCCAGCGTCTACAACATCCGCAGCGTCACCGTGGCCGAGATCATGGGACGCCACACCGGCTGGCTGGCCGGCGCGGCCTCCCTGGCCAAGGGCTCCGACTCCGACGGCCCCGACATCATCCTGCTGCCCGAGCGCCGCTTTGATGAGGCCGCCTTCCTGAACCGGGTCAGCGAGCTCACCGCCACCCGCCACAACGTCACCATCGCCGTGTCCGAGGGCGTCAAGAACCAGGACGGCGTCTTCCTGTGCGATCTGGTCTCCACCGCGGGACAGCTGGATGCCTTCGGCCACAAGGCCATCCTGTCCGGCACCAGCCGCTATCTGGCCGACCTCATCCGGGTCCGCCTGGGCTGCAAGACCCGCGCCATCGAGTTCTCCACCCTGCAGCGCTGCGCCAGCCATCTGGCCAGCCGCACCGACGTGACCGAGGCCTATCAGGTGGGCGGCGCGGCTGTGGAGGCCGCCGCCGAGGGCAAGACCGGCCTGATGTGCGCCATCCGCCGCCTGTCCGACCAGCCCTACCAGGTCACCACCGAGATGGTGGACGTCCAGCAAGTGGCCAACATGGAAAAGCGGGTGCCCGAGGAGTGGATCACCCCCGACGGCATGCAGGTTACCGAGGACTTCGAGCGCTACGCCCGCCCCCTCATCCAGGCCGAGCTGACCCCCATCTACATCAACGGCGTGCCCCGCCACATCCATCTGGGCAACGTCTGATCGCCATTTCAATCCGAAGCATACGCCCCGGAGCAGGGTTCTGCCTCTGCTCCGGGGCGTATTTTGTTCGTCCGTCCATGATCGTTTTTTCTATCACAATGCATCAAAGAGACAGATTTTAGCAATTTTTGCAATCTTTTGCCCGGTTCTTTTCTGTCGCAGTTCCGCAAAGCGGAATTTTATTTCTGTCTGCGGCGGCGCGCCGGCCGGGAGGATTCCGCAGGGCGGAACCGGTCTTTTCCTGCCGCTGCCGGCGGGTCGGCAACCCCGGCAATGGTAAAGCCCCGGATGGTATGTTACACTGAATACAACGATGAATCGTACGGATGGCGCCCGCCGCCCCCACCGGGCACGGGGCATCCCAACGCACAACACAAACAGACAGGAGGACGAATTTATGGCAAAGAATGCAATCGTCGGTCAGTCCGGCGGCCCCACCTCAGTCATCAACGCAAGTCTGGCAGGCGTCTACGAGAGTGCCAAGCGCCGGGGCGCCGGCAAGGTCTACGGCATGATGCACGGCGTGGCCGGGCTGCTGGAGCGCCGCTGGACCGTGCTGGACGACGATCTGAAAACCGCTATGGACATCGAGCTGCTCAAGCGCACTCCGTCCAGCTATCTGGGCAGCTGCCGCTACAAGCTGCCCGACTGGCACACCCCAGAAGGTGAGGCTGTCTATGATAAGCTGTTCGGCATTCTCAAGGAGCTGGACATCGGCTACTTCTTCTACATCGGCGGCAACGACAGCATGGATACCATCGGCAAGCTGGCGGACTACGGCCAGCACATCGGCAGCGACATCCGGTTCATGGGCGTGCCCAAGACCATCGACAACGACCTGATGGTCACCGACCACACCCCCGGCTACGGCAGCGCCGCCAAGTACATCGGCGTTGTGATGAAAGAGATCATCCGGGACGCCACCGTTTACGGCACCAAGTATGTCACCATCGTGGAGATCATGGGCCGCAACGCCGGCTGGCTGACTGCTGCGGCGGCCCTGGCCAAGGCGGAGGACAGCGAGGGCGTGGACATGATCTGCCTGCCTGAGATTCCCTTCAACGTGGACCACTTTGTGGAGAAGGTGGAGCAGATGCAGGCCAAAAAGCCCAGCATCGTCATTGCCGTCTCCGAGGGCGTCAAGCTGGAGGACGGCCGCTATGTCTGCGAGCTGGCCGACGATGTCCACGCGGTGGATGCCTTCGGTCACAAGACGCTGACCGGCACCGCCCGTTTTCTGGCCAACACGGTGGCCCGCCGTCTGGACACCAAGACCCGCTGCATCGAGTTGTCCACTCTGCAGCGCTGTGCCGGGCATCTGACCAGCCGCACCGACATCACCGAGGCCTATCAGGTGGGAGGTGCCGCTGTCAAGGCCGCCTTTGAAGGGCACACCGGCGAGATGGTTGCCCTCAAGCGCATCTCCAACGCCCCCTACCAGTGCACCACCGAGCTGCACCCCATCAGCGAGGTGGCAAACCTGGAAAAGAAAGTTCCCCTGGAGTGGATCAACGCCGACCACACCGGCATGACGGCCGAGTTCTCCACCTACGCCCTGCCTCTGATCCAGGCCGAGCTGACCCCCATCTATGTGGAGGGTCTGCCTCATCATATCTACCTGCCCGAATAAGCCAGGCTTCCAGGCTCCGACATTTCCCGCCCGCCGGTTTTCTCGGTCCGGCGGGCTGATGTGAAGTCCCGCCTCCCAAGGGACTTCTCTGCCAAACGAACACCGCGCCCCGGTGCTGCCAGATGCAGTACCGGGGCGCGGTGTTTTTTCCTGTGAAAACCTGTTCGCCCTTCCATGCCGGGCCGGACCAGGACCTTTTACTTTGTCAGCAGGCCAACGGCACGGCTGGTGCCCAGTCGGTCGGCACCCAGGTCGAGGAACTTCTCCATATCCTCCACTGTGGAAATGCCGCCCGCGGCCTTGATCTTGCAGCGGCCGTTGATGCAGCGGGCAAAGAGCTCGATGTCATGGAAGGTGGCGCCGGCGGTGGAAAAACCGGTGCTGGTCTTGATGAAGTCGGCACCCGCCTCGACGACGATGTCGCACATCTTTTCCTTCTCCTCATCGGTGAGCAGGCAGGTCTCGATGATGACCTTGAGGACCTTGTCCCCCACCGCCGCCTTGACTGCTGCAATGTCGGCGCGGACATCGTCGTACTGCTTGTTCTTCAGCCAGCCGATATTGATGACCATGTCCACCTCGGAGGCGCCGTTCTCCACGGCGGTCTTTGCCTCAAAGGCCTTGCTTTTGGTGTCCATAGCGCCCAGAGGGAAGCCAACGACACAGCAGACCGGCACCCGGCCCGCCATATACTCCACGGCCTGACGGACGTAGCAGGTGTTGATGCACACCGAAGCAGTGTGGTATTCCATGGCCTCATCGCAGAGTTTCTGGATCTGCGGCCAGGTGGCCTCCGGCTTCAGCAGGGTATGATCGACTTTGGACAGGATTTCTTCCTTGGAATAGTGGCTCAACGGAATTCAGCCCCTTTCTTGCATTTTTTGCACAGACGTGCCTGGTACATGCCGCAGGCGGACAGGATGACTGCCGTCACCGACGCGGTGACGCCCACGATGCCCAGCACCAGACCTGCAATGCGCAGGCCCTTGCCCCGTACTTTTCTCATGGCAATGTTCTCCTTTCCCGGACGATGTCCGTGATCAGTTTTTCTTTTTGAAGACAAACACTTTGGAAAACACATAGTTGGACAGGATGACCACCACCTGGCTGAACACCTTGACGCCCATGGGCCACAGGCCGGCGGCATCACTGGCAAAGCCGATCATGGGGCCCACCAGGCTGACGCCCACCCAGATGATGCACTGGTCCATGACCAGCGTCACCAGCCGGAAGAAGATGAACTCCCCGAATTCCCGCAGGGAATTGGCGCCCTTGTTTTCGCTCTTGAATACGAAGGTGCGGTTGGTCCAGTAGGCAAACAGGATGCAGATGATGTTGTCCAGAATATTGCCCAGCCCGGTGGCGAATTCCACGCCGAAGGCCGCCTGGTTGATGGCAAAGATCACCAGGTTGAGCAGGGTGGCCAATCCGCCGAAAAACAGATAGGCCAGCTGCTCGTAGTATTTTTCCACGATGGCTTTGATTTTTTCCATATCAGATCGCTTTTGGCCGCAGCGGACGCGGCAGTCCCGGATGAAAACAACAGAAAACGGAGCCCGCCTGTTTGCCAGGCAGGCTCCGTCTGTTACGAATTTACGGGGTCAGAGTTGCGTGATTACTCCGCGTCGTTCTCGCCCTCGGCGTCCTCATTGAGGCAGGCCTTCATGGACAGGCTGATGCGCTTGCGGTCGAAATCGACGTCGATCAGCTGGACCTTGACTTCGTCGCCAACCTTCAGCACATCGCTGACCTTGTTGACGCGCTCGTTGGAGATCTCGCTGATGTGGACCAGGCCGTCAACACCGGGCAGGATGCGGACAAATGCACCGAACTTGGTGATGGAAACGACCGGAGCAACAAACTCGCTGCCGATGGGATACTCGGTCTTGAGCTTCTCCCAGGGGTTGTCCTCTTCCTTCTTGTAGCCGAGGGAAACCTTCTGGTTCTCGGGGTCGTAGCTCTTGACGTAGACCTCGATGGTATCGCCCACATTGACGACCTCGGAAGGATGCTTGATGTTGGACCAGCTCAGCTCGCTGATATGGCACAGGCCATCCACGCCGCCGATGTCCACAAAGGCGCCGTAGCTGGTCAGGCTCTTGACAACGCCGGTGTACTTCTTGCCGACCTCGACGCTTGCCCAGAACTGCTCACGCTTGACCTTGTTCTCCTCGGCAGTGACCTTGTTGATGC
>JAHZHS010000146.1 GCA_019420135.1 Oscillospiraceae bacterium
CCAAGGCCAGGGAAGAGCTGGGCTGGCAGGCCCAGTACGGCATCGACGAGATGTGTGCCTCCAGCTACAAGTGGCAGAGCATGAATCCCGACGGATATAAGGGCTGATGATTCGATGCCTGAAAGGATAACACAATCAGCAGGAGTAAAGAAAGGGGACAGAGTTATGAATAAGAAACCCATTCTTGTGGTTATGGCAGCGGGCATGGGCAGCCGGTACGGCGGCCTGAAACAGATCGATCCGGTGGGCAACCACGGCCAGATCATCATTGACTATTCCGCTTATGACGCGCGCCGGGCGGGATTTGAGACCATCGTATTCATCATCAAACATGAGATCGAGGATGCCTTCAAGGAGGCCATCGGCAACCGGCTGTCCAAGATCATGGACGTGCGCTATGCCTATCAGGACCTGAACGACCTGCCCGAGGGCTACTCGGTGCCGGAAGGCCGCACCAAACCCTGGGGCACCAGCCATGCAATCCTGGCCGCCCGGGATGTGATTGATGCACCTTTCGCCGTCATCAATGCCGATGACTACTACGGCCCCGAGGCCTTCAAGGAGATCTACAACTACCTTTCCACCCATGAGGATGACGACAAATATCGTTTTGCCATGGTGGGATATCTGCTGAAAAATACCGTCACCGAAAACGGCAGCGTGGCTCGCGGCGTCTGCGTGGAAAATGCCGACGGTACCCTGGCCAGTGTGACCGAGCGCACCAAGATCGAAACCTACGAAAACGGCATCCACTACACCGAGGATGACGGCAAGACCTGGACCGACGTGGACCCCGACAGCGTGGTCTCCATGAATCTGTGGGGCTTCTCGGAACACTTTGTGGCGGAGGCCAAGGCCCGCTTTGCCGCCTTCCTGGACAAGGCGCTGGTGGAGAACCCGCTGAAGGGGGAGTATTTCCTGCCCAGTGTGGTCAGCCAGCTGATCGAAGAGGGCAAGGCCACCGTGCAGGTGCTGCGCAGCACCGACAAGTGGTACGGCGTTACCTATAAGCAGGACAAACCCGTTGTGGTAAAGGCCATTGCCGAGAAAACTGCTGCCGGTCTGTATCCGGACAATCTGTGGGAGGAATGAACATCATGGCACTGTGCAAAGCGGAAGAAACCTTGCAGGAGGCAATGAACGCCTTCGACTTCGGCGGTCAGGTCGTGGGCGCCGTGCGGTACGGCGAAGGCCATATCAACGATACCTTCTGTGTGTACACCCAGAACAAGGCGGGGGACTGCATGCGCTACATGCTGCAGCGCATCAACACCGATACCTTCACCGATCCCGACGGCCTGATGGAGAACATTGTGAATGTGACGGACTATCTGCGCAAAGCCATCGCAAAGAACGGCGGGGATCCGGCCAGGGAGACCGTGACTGTGCTGCGCACCAAAGAAGGCAAGAACTATTACCGGGACAGCAAGGGCGGCTGCTGGCGGGTATATTCCTTCGTGGAAGGAACCATCTGCCTGCAGTCGGTGGAAAATCCCGAGCAGTTCTATCAGAGCGCGGTTGCCTTTGGCAAATTCCAGCGGTTGCTGGCCGGGTATGATGCTTCCACCCTGCATGAGACCATTGCCAAGTTCCACGACACCCGCAGCCGGTTGGCCAACTTCAAAAAGGCAGTGGAGGCGGATGCGTGCGGCCGTGTCAAGGATGTGCAGCCCGAGATCGATTTTGTGCTAGCCAGGGAAAAGGACTGCGCCGTGCTGATGGATCTGCTGGAAGCAGGCAAGCTGCCGCTGCGTGTCACCCACAACGACACCAAGCTGAACAACATCCTGCTGGACAAGGCCACCGGAGCCGGCCTTTGCGTCATCGACCTGGATACGGTGATGCCCGGTCTGTCTCTGAACGATTTCGGAGACTCCATCCGCTTCGGTGCCACTCACGCTGCGGAGGATGAACCGGACCAGAGCAAGGTGCACTTCGAGCTGGATCTGTTCGAAATCTACACCAAGGGTTTCCTGGAAGCTGCCGGCGACGCGCTGACCGCCGCTGAAAAGGAGTATATGCCCTGGGGAGCCAAGCTGATGACCCTGGAGTGCGGTATGCGGTTCCTCACCGACTATCTGGAAGGGGACCATTACTTCCGGATTCATCGGGAGCGCCAGAACCTGGACCGCTGCCGTACCCAGTTCAAACTGGTCAGTGATATGGAAGCCAGCTGGGACAAGATGAAAGCCATCGTGGCGAAGTACTGATGGCGGCATCATGCCGCAAGCGGCGCACCTGAACCGACAGCCGTATCCATACACAGCATCGAATTTATAGGATATAAAGAAGGAGCCGGGAATCCATGTGGATTTCCGGCTCCTTCTTTTACAATGCTGCCAAATACAGATTGAAAGACGACTTTTTTGCATATCGGTTCAGGTTTATGCAAATGGCCCACAACGACAATACCCCCGCATGTCCTCCGCGTGGACTCAATGGGAAATGCGGGGCCGCTATCACACCATTGGGTGTTTGGGCGCATTCCCCGGGTATGCGGCTTTTGAAACCTTTGGATGCCCTCTAAGCTGGGGGTGAGCGCCAGGAGCCCAATGGCTTTCCCTGCGAGGATTCTTGACCACAGCCTGTCCTGTGCCAATCCCGCCGCCGAAATGTCCCCATTCAGCCGACCAGTCCTGTTGATCAGAAAGGTTTGGCGGGAAGCCCCGGGAGGCGGCCAGGCCCCCCGGTATAAGTTGCTTTCCAATGTAATGCGCGGATATTCCTTCCGCCCGTTGACCTCACAGACCAGCGTCTGGGGTTCGGGTGCCAGATCCAGCACCCAGGCGAACCGCGTATCGTCGATGGGTGTGATGCGTCGGACGAAATTTTGAATAAACCACTCGCTCACCATACCGTCGGTGAAATCTACCGCTTCGCAGAGGCTGGCCTCGATGGCATCCATGTCCAGCGCCTTGTGATCTCCCTGCTGGGCCAGCAGTTCCGCCTTCTCCTTGTTAACCCGCTGCTGCTGGACGCCGATCTCGTTGCTCTGCTCCACAAACTGGCTCAGGGTGATCTGGTTGGATGCCTTCATCATGATCAGGTTGTCCAGCTGTTGGTTCAGGGCGTCCATCCGTTTTTCCAGTGCTTTCAACTTGGCCGGGTCGGCGCTTTCCTCCCGGTAACAGGCATTGAGCATCCGGCAGGCTTCCAGCACCGCCTCCCGCCGGTTGCCCCACACGGTCTCGAAGATTTTCAATGCCATCAGTTCCAGCTTCCATTCGGGGAAGGCTTTCAGTTCACAGATGCCCGCGGGCAGACCGTGTTTTTTCAGATACAGGGCGGATTGTTTCTTGTGGCGGTAGCACTCAAAGCCATAGACCTGGGTGCCGTCCCTCTTGGTGTTCCACAGATACCGCCGCAGCTTGGAACCGCAGTGGCACACCAGCTTGGTGACCCAGACATTCTTGGCGACGGTTCCACCGTACTTGCGGGGCTTTCCGTTTTCGTCCAGCAGGTTCCGCTGGCGGCTTCGGCGGATGTCGTTGCACCGATGCCAGAGTTCCTCGTCGATGATGGGGGTGAAGTTTCCCTTTTTCAGGATGTAGGTTTCCTCGTCGTTGTTCTTCTTCCGGCTGTGCTCCAGCAGGTCAGTGGTCTGGGTGCGGTTGTAAACGCAGTAGCCCATGTAGGTGGGATTGCGCAGGATGCGGGTGATCTTGCTGGAATCCCATTTCAGGCGTCCGCCGCCGTCCTTGCGGCCTTTCGCAATCAGGGCTTTGGCCACCTTCCCCAGCCCGTCGCCGGTGGCGTACTGTTCAAAGATCATCCGCACCGTTTCGGCCTGTTCCTCGTTGATGATGTAGGTCTTGTGGATCTTGTCCAGGTCGTAACCCAGAATGTTGCCATTGCCGTACAGCACACCTTTTTCCCGGCTCATCTGGATGCCCGCCCGCACCCGTTCGCTGATCTTGCGGCTTTCCTCCTGGGCCATAGTGGCCATGATGGTGAGCCACAGCTCTCCATCGTTGTCCATGGTCCAGATGTTGTCCGAGGCAAAGTAGACTTCCACGCCCAGCTTGCTCAGCTTCCGGGTATAGGACAGCGTATCCACCGTATTGCGGGCGAAGCGGCAGACCTCACGGGTGACGATCAGGTCAAACTTGCCGCTCTGTGCATCTTCGATCATCTGCATGAAAGAAGGGCGTTTGGTTGCCTGGGTACCGGTGATGCCCTCGTCCACATACTGGCCCACCACCTCCCAGTTGGGGTTCTTGGCTGCCAGTTCCTGATACCAGTCCATCTGATTGTCCAGCGCCGATACCTGGGCCTCGTGTTCGGTGGAAACCCGCCCGTAAAACACCACGCGGCGGGGACGGTTCCGGTATTCCTGTAAAAAGCTCATAGGATCAACCTCCTTTGGTGTACGCTCATTGTAGCGTATTGGTTTTTGTTTGAGAAATGTACAAACGGGTGTTCTTCAACGCCGCTTCTTTTTCTTTTTGGCCGGGGCGGCAAGCGGCACTGCCGGGACCGGCGGATAGGTGGCCAGCACATTGTCGTAAGTGGCCTTGTTGATCTTGCCCTCCTCGTACAGCCGCTGAATCAGCTTGTGGGCAATGTAGCGGGAATCAATCTGCAAACCCTCCATAGGGATTTGCCTCCTTTCCATCGGGTGTGTTGGGTGTAAAGGGCGAAAACGTCCGGGGCAGCATGGCACCCTGCATGAGCAGCACCGTGCTGTTCAGCAGCTGGAGGGTGTAGTCCAGCTGCTCCCGGTTTTCATCGGTGGACTGGTTGCCTGCCAGCTCTTTCAGCTGGGTTTCCATCCACTGCATCTGCCGCAGCAACAGCCGGTAATCGGCGGGCGGCAGTGCCGCGGGCGTCTTGTGGATGATGAGCAGCCGAAGATACTGCTCCCGGGACAGCCCGGTGAGGGCCACGTTGTCGTTAAGCCGTGCCAGCTCTCCCTCGGTCAGGCGGACCTTCACTTCTTTGGTCCGCTGTTTGGTCTTGTTTTTCATGGGTTCTCCTTTTGGTTCGTTCGGTTGGGTAAGTATGCAACAACGCAAGAGGCAGCGGCGGCGCGTCCCTTTGCATGGTTGCCTTGGTTCATGCGTTCAGCTGCCAGTACCACTTGTCGCCCT
>JAHZHS010000147.1 GCA_019420135.1 Oscillospiraceae bacterium
TGATCGTTGCCTGCGCCGGTATCGGCGTGGAGGAAACCATCTGGGCGGCCATCCTACTGATGATCTTCCACTCGGTCAGCAAATCCATGCTGTTCCAGGCGGTGGGCTCCATTGAGAACACCATGGGCTCCCGTGACATCGAGAGTATGCATGGCCTGCTGCTCCGTCTGCCCCGCCTGACCTACATCATGGGCATCGGCATTGCAGGCATGTACCTGGCGCCTTTCGGCATGCTGATTTCCAAGTGGGTGGCCCTCAAGGCCTTTGTGGATGCGGACAACTATCTGCTGGTCATCTTTCTGGCCTACGGCAGTGCTACGACGATGCTCTACTGGACCAAGTGGCTCAGCAAACTGGTTTCGCTGCATCATACCAAGGAGCCCGTCCATGATGTGACCTTGCCCGACCAGTATCTTTCCATGTATGTCCATTCCGCGGCAACGCTGCTTCTGTGCCTGCTGTTCCCGCTGGTCTCCACCTATGTGGTCGACCCCATGATCGTGCAGCTGTTTGGCTCTGCCCATGAGGTCCTCTCCATGAGCGTCCTGACCACCATGGCAATCATGCTGGTTTCGGTCATCTTTGTCCCGTCGCTGATGTTCCTGCTCACCCGGGCGACCCATCGGGATTACGTCCCCATCTATATGGGCGGTATCAACGAGGGCGACAACACCTATTTCACCAACAGCTTCGGCGAGCCGGAGCATCTTTACCTGAGCAACTGGTATCTCCGGTTTGAGTTCGGCATGCGCAGACTGATGCGCCCGTCGGTGATTATCTCCTCGGGCGTTCTGATCGTCATGCTTTGCGTGATCGTAGGGGGTGCGGTGTAATGCAGGTGGTATCTGTTGTACTTTATCTGATCCTGGCCCCGTTTGTGGGGGCCTTGCTCGACGGTTTTGACCGCATCCTCTCGGCGCGTATGCAGGGGCGCAAAGGCCCGCCGCTGCTGCAGCCCTTCTACGATCTGGCCAAGCTGTTTTCCAAGCAGATGCTCGCAGTCAACAGCGTGCAGATGCTGCTCAACCTGAGCTATCTGGTGTTTCTGGCCGTGGCGGGGGCCATGCTCTTTGCCGGCGCCGATATCCTGATGAGCCTGTTCATTCTCTCCACGGCGGATATGTTCCTGGTTATGGCTGCATCCAGCGATTCCTCGCCTTTCTCTACTTTGGGTGCCGGCCGCGAGATGATCCAGATCATGGCCTATGAACCTATGACGCTGCTGCTGGCAGTGGGCTTTTACCTGGCCACCGGTTCCTTCCAGGTCATCGACATCATCCGGATGCCGTACAGCACCGTGCTGACCATGCCGGGATTTTTGATCGGCTTCTTCTTTGTTATGGCGATCAAACTGCGCAAGTCGCCCTTTGACCTGTCCACCAGCCACCATGCACACCAGGAACTGGTCAAGGGCCTGACCACCGAAATGGCAGGCCCCACCTTCGCCATCATGAATATCGCGGAATACTACGAGATGACGCTGATGCTGGGCATTGTGGCTTTGTTCTTCATCAATGAAAACTGGTGGAGCTGGCCTATTGCCATCATTGCCTGCCTGTTTGTTTTCTTCCTGGAAATTCTGTGGGACAATGTCTGCGCCCGTGTCAAATGGCGCACGCTGCTGGACAGCTGCTGGGTCGTCACGCTGCTTTCAGGCGGTCTCAACGGCTTGATCCTCATGCTGATTCGATAAGGAGGAGCGCAAACTATGGCAAAATTGGCAAAGTCCCCGTGGCTGCTGCATTATGATGCCAGCAGCTGCAACGGGTGTGATATTGAAGTGTTGGACTGCACAACGCCGCGGTATGACATTGAGCGCTTCGGCATCATCAATACCGGAGATCCCTTCCAGGCGGATATTCTGCTGATCACCGGCGGCATCAACAATCAGTGCGAGAGTGTTGTCCGTCAGCTGTACAGCCAGATGCCCGACCCCAAGGTTGTCGTGGCGGTGGGCATCTGTGCCTGCACCGGCGGTGTGTTCAAGGACTGCTACAACATCAAGGGCGGCGTGGACACGGTGATTCCGGTGGATGTCTATGTGCCGGGCTGTGCGGCCCGGCCGCAGGCCATCATTGACGGCGTGGTCAAGGCTCTGGAAATCCTGGAGCAAAAGCGCAAGGCATATTCCGAAAAACAGGAACAGAACAGCCGCGCATGAGGGAGGAAAATTGCCGGATGGAACATTTGAATACGATCGAACCCATCACCATGGCAGAGTTCATGCCGGCGGTGATCCGGTTCAAGATGGACGGCTGGAGGGTTGTGCAGATCTGCGCCAACCGTGTGCCCGCCGGATACGAGATGAGTTATTCGTTCGGCAAGGACTATGATATGCGTACGCTGCGCCTGACAGTGGGGGAGGACGAAAAGATCCCCAGCATCACCCAGGTGTATCCCGGTGCATTTTTGCAGGAGAATGAGGCGGCCGAACTGTTCGGCGTCCAGATCGAGAGCATCGACCAGGACTATCACAACAAACTGTACCGCATTGCGCGGGAAACGCCGTTTAAGCAGAAGGGGTGAGCGGGTATGGCAAAACAGAGTATTGTACCGTTCGGCCCGCAGCATCCCGTGCTGCCCGAACCGATCCATCTGGACCTTGTCCTGGAGGATGAGGTAGTTGTCAAAGCGGTGCCCAGCATCGGCTTTGTGCATCGCGGCCTGGAAAAGCTGGTCGAGACGAAAGACTATAAGGAATACGTTTATATTGCCGAGCGTGTCTGCGGCATCTGCAGCTTTGGCCACGGCATGGGCTACTGCCAGTGTCTGGAAAAGATCATGAACGTGGAGATTCCCCGCCGTGCCGCCTATCTGCGCACCATCTGGATGGAGATGAGCCGTGTTCACAGCCATCTTCTCTGGCTGGGCCTGCTGGCCGATGCTATGGGCTTTGAGAGCCTGTTCATGCAGTGCTGGCGCCTGCGGGAAAAGATTCTGGATATGTTTGATGCCACCACCGGCGGCCGGATCATCTTCTCGGTCAACTGCGTGGGCGGCGTGCTCAAGGATATGGACACCGGCATGCTCCTCAAGATCGTGGACACCGTCAACGAGATGGAGAAAGATCTGCGCCCCATTGCTGAGGCGTTCCTGCGGGATCTGACGGTGGGCACCCGGCTGCATGATCTGGGCATTCTCAAACCGGACCAGGCGCGGCTGATGGGTGCGGTGGGGCCCATGCTCCGCGCCAGCGGTGTTGCCTACGATGCCCGCATGCTGGGATACGCGGCATATGGAGATCTGGACTTCGAGCCCATCACCGCCGCGGAGGGCGATTCCTTTGCCCGGTGTGAGGTGCGTATCCATGAAATCTACCAGTCCTTCGATCTTATCCGCCAGGCGGTGGCCAAGATCCCGGAAGGCCCCATCAGTGTGCCGGTCAAGGGCAATCCCGACGGGGAGCATTTCATGCGCATCGAGCAGCCCCGCGGCGAGGCAATCTATTATATCAAGGCCAACGGCACCAAGTTCATTGACCGTTTCCGCCTGCGCACTCCGACCACAAGCAACATTCCCCCGATGCTGGATATGCTCAAAGGCTGCCAGCTGGCCGACGTGCCGCTGCTGATTTTGACCATTGATCCCTGCATCAGTTGTACCGAGAGGTGAGTGAGTATGGCGGAATGGAAGTTTTTGCCGTTTGCGCAGACGGCACTCAAAAATCTGTTCAGCGCCCCGGTGACCACCGGGTATCCCTTTGAGCCGGCGAAGTATCCCGAGCGGATGCGGGGCCACGTCTCCATTCAGATTGAAAACTGTATCAGCTGCGGTCTGTGTGCCCGCAGCTGCCCGCCCGGCGCCCTGACGGTGGACCGCAAGGCGGGGACCTGGACCATCAACCGGTTTGACTGTGTGCAGTGCGGCAACTGCGTCAATGTCTGCCCCAAAAAGTGCCTGAGCATTGTTCCGGGATATACCGAGCCGGACCTTACTAAGCACAGCGATACCTTCACCCGTCCGCAGCCGGCCCAGGCGGCAAAGCCGGGTGCCAAGCCGTCCAACGATGCCTCCAAGTGCGTCTACTGCACCCTCTGTGCCAAGAAGTGCCCTCAGGAGGCCATCACGGTGGACCGTGCCGCCAAGAGCTGGTCCCTCGACGGGGAAAAATGTGTGGGTTGTGGTCTGTGTGCGGCATCCTGCCCCAAAAAATGCATCACCATGCAATGATTTCGCCGTCTGCCGGTCTGGACTGAGCCAGCCGCGCAAGGCAAATAAAATTCAAAAAGCAGCCTTCCCGTGCTTTTCCCGGCGCCGGAAGGCTGCTTCTGTCTGCTTTTATAAATTTGAAACAAAATACGACTGTAACAATTGTCGAGCAGAATTACTCCGCCGACAGAATCATCCCGCCGCCCATCACATAGCCGTCGCGGTAGAACACGGCACTCTGGCCGGGGGCAGGGGCGCGGACCGGTTCTGGAAAGTCCACTGCCAGCAGGCCGTCCGTAGATCGGACAACACAGGGGGTGGGGCGGGCAGCACTGCGGATCTTGACGAGGTATTCGCCATCGGGCAGGGCAAGACCGTCGGGGGTGACGACGGAGTCCACCGTAATGCGGCGGTTGAACTCCCCACCGCTCTCTGCCAGGCGGATGTTGCCGTCCGGGCAGATTTCCCGCACAAACAGGGGCCGTCCGGCGGAGAGACCCAGCCCCTTGCGCTGGCCCACGGTGTAATGGTCCACGCCGAGATGGGGCCCCAGATCCTCGCCGTCAGGGCCGATGAAGCGGCCCTGCTTTGGAGTCAGGCCCCGGGCGCGGATATAGGCCGAATAATCCCCGTCGGGAATGAAGCACATCTCCATGGAGTCAGGGGTATCGGCACAGTTGAGTTCAATGTCGCGGGCAATATCCCGCACATCGGATTTTTCAAACTCGCCCAGAGGCAGGACCAGTCGTTCCAGAATGTCACGCCCCAGCCGGTAGAGCATGTAGCTCTGATCCCGGGCAACACTCTCGGCGGTGTGCAGGCGGCAGACGCCGTCGTCGCACCGCTCAATCCGGGCATAGTGGCCGGTGGCGAGATAAGGAATTCCCAGCTCGTCGGCCTTCTCAGCCAGAAGGCGGAACTTGACGGCCGGATTGCAGA
>JAHZHS010000148.1 GCA_019420135.1 Oscillospiraceae bacterium
TGCAGGGAGGGCCGTACCCCTACTATCTCAAGGTGCGCATTGCCAGTGACCGTGGGCATCTGGACAATCGTGCCTGCGCAGCGGAACTGCTGGAACTCATCCAGGACGGCTGCAAGAAGTTTGCTCTTTGCCATCTGAGCCAGACCAACAATACGCCGGAACTGGCCCTGACCACCATTTACAATGTCCTGCTGGCCGCAGGCATCCAGCCGGGCCGGGACGTGCTGATTCAGGCGCAGAGCCGAAACGAGATCAGCCCCTACATAGAATTTTAAGGTACTGCCATGCAAAACATTGACCTGATCTGTATTGGAAAACTCAGCACCTCTTTTTATGCCGCAGGAGTGGCAGAATACCAGAAACGGCTGTCGGCGTTCTGCAATTTCCGCATCATTGAGCTGCCTGAAGCGACTGTGGATGAGCGTCATGCCGGCGATGTCCAGATTGCCCGTGCGCTGGACAAGGAGGCCAAGGCCATCCTCGGCTCCCTGCGCAAGGGGGAATATCTGGCGGCGCTGTGTATTGAAGGAAAGCAGATTTCCAGCGAGGATCTGGCCGGGCTGATCGCCGACCGGGCCATGAGCGGTTCGGGCGATATGGCTTTTGTCATCGGTTCCTCCCATGGGCTGGCGGACAGCGTCAAGCGCGCTGCACAGGCCAGAATCTCCATGGGGCGCATCACCATGCCCCACCAGATGGCGCGTCTGGTTCTGACAGAACAGCTTTACCGGGCCTTTTCCATCAACGCCGGCATGAAGTACCACAAGTAACAGGCCCGTTATCCAACCGAGGGAGGAACGACCATGCGCCGCAGTCTGCTGTACCGGATGCTTGCCCTGGGCAGTTGCCTTCTGCTCAGTGGCTGTGCCTTCCGGACGGCTGCGCCTGCGGTACAGGAGGCAGAGCACCCGGAGAGCAGCCTTGCTGCAGAGCAGCCCGTTACTGCCCAGACCGGAGATGCCCCGGATGTGTCTGAGCTTCTGGCCGATATGACCCTGCGGGAAAAGGTGGGGCAGCTGTTTTGCGTTCGTCCCGATGCCTTGGAGCCCGGCTTGACACGGCAGCAGATCAACGATGCCGATGCCGTGGGAGTGACGGAACTTTCCGATGCCATGGAAGATACCTTGGTGCGATATCCGGTGGGCGGGGTGGTGTTGTTCGGCAAAAACCTCATTGATCCCCAACAGCTTTCAGAATTTACCACCGAATTGCATGGGGCGGGAAAGATCCCTCTGCTCATCGCGGTGGATGAGGAGGGCGGCATGGTCGCCCGCCTGGCCAATCACTCCGGCTTTGATGGCCTGCCGGATTATCCCGGCGCTGCACAGGTGGCAGAGGGCGGTACCCATGCCGTGTATGAGATGAGTGTTTCCATCGGCGGCTACCTGGAGGCATACGGCATTGATCTGGACTTTGCCCCGGTTGCAGATGTGAATACCAATCCGGAAAATCCTGTTATCGGAAACCGCGCCTTTTCCGGGGATCCGCAACAGGCGGCCGACCTGGTCAGCGCAGCGGTGGAAGGGTTTCACGACGGGGGTGTGCTGTGCTGCCTCAAGCACTATCCCGGTCATGGAGATACGGCCGAGGACAGCCACAAGGAGCTGGCCGTAACCCAAAAGGATTGGCAGCAGCTTTTGGATTGTGAGATGGTACCGTTCCAGGCAGGCATTGCTGCCGGGGCGGATCTTGTCATGGTGGGGCATATCTCAGCGCCCGGGGTGACGGGGGAAGATACGCCCGCCTCCCTTTCTCCCCGACTTCTGGAAAGCCTGCGGCGTGAGCTGGCTTTTGAAGGTGTGATTGTGACCGACTCGCTGGCCATGGAAGGCATCACCAGGCGCTATACGCCGGCGCAGGCGGCGGTGCTGGCTGTGCAGGCGGGGGCGGATATGCTGCTCATGCCGGATGGTCTTGCCGAAGCTTTTGATGCGGTGGTCGCGGCGGTGGAGGAGGGGAGCATTCCCGAATCCCGCGTGAATGAGAGTGTGGCGCGGATTCTGGCACTCAAGCAGAAAAGCGGACTGATCTGACGGAGGAAACGATATGTATACAGTGGACGGAGCATTTTTTGCCCAGAGGGTATCCGGCATCCAGCGGTATTCCATCGAAATTCTGGCAGAGCTGGACCGGATTCTTTCTCCGGGGGAACTGGAAATCGCGGTGCCTCAAAATGTCCAAACACCAAAATACCGGAATATCCGGGTGGTGCCCTGCGGCAGCCACAGAGGTATGCTGTGGGAGCAGACTGATTACCCCCGTTATCTTCGAAAAAATGGGCGTAAGGGGCTTTGCACCTGCAATGTCATGCCCTTGTTCGGCTTTTCCGGTATGGTGGTGGTGCACGATGTCTGCTATCGTGCCCGTCCCGACTTTTATACCGATGTCCGCAGCCGCCTGAGCGCAGCCTGGCACCGGTTGCAGTACCGGGTGATCGCCAAAAAGGCGGAACACATTATCACGGTATCCCAATTCTCCCGCAGCGAGCTGCAGCGGTACTACGGTGTGAACCCGGACCGGGTGACTGTCATCCCCAACGCCTGGCAGCATATGCAGCGTACTGAGCCTGACCCAGCAGTCTTTGAAAAATGGCCGGCACTTCATCCGGGCGAATACTATTTCTCCATGTCCAATCTGCTGAAAAATAAAAATTTCCCGTGGGTATTGCGCGCGGCCAAGGCCAAGCCGGAGGCGGTCTTTGCCATTGCGGGCGGCGGCAATCTGGCAAAGGCGGCAGGGGAGATGGGGCTGGAAAACCTGCCCAACGTGCGCTACCTGGGCTATGTGTCGGACGGCGAGGCCAAAACCCTTATGGCGAACTGTAAGGCGTTTCTTTTCCCCACACTGTATGAGGGGTTCGGTATTCCGCCGCTGGAGGCCATTGCCTGCGGCGCTCCCCGGGTCATGGTCAGCGACACCCCCTGCATGCAGGAGATCTATGGGAGCCATGCTGACTATATCGATCTGCAAACCAACTCCGGCAATGTGGATGATGTCATCCCCGGACACAATGCGGCCGGTGTGCTGGCGCGCTATTCCTGGGCGGACAGCGCCCGGCTGCTGGCAAAACTCCTGCGGGAACAAACGGATGCCAGCATCTGACACATGTCGTGATCCTTGTATAATAACCGAAAACAAAAAGGCTGTACCCATTGCAATGGGCACAGCCTTTTCTTTGCTTCGATTTTATGGGAAGGAATCGGCAGGACCTTCAGAACCGACAGAAGAAAAACAGCCTTTACAGCAGCGCAATGCCCGCTTCCTTGCAGGCAGCGATGGTATCAGCATCCCACAGACTTACCTGCACCTCGCCCACGTGAGCCTTGCCCAACAGCAGCATGCACAGACGGCTCTGACCGATGCCACCGCCCATGGTCAGGGGAAGCTCCCCGGCCAACAGCATTTTGTGGAAGGGCAGTTCGGCACGCTCAGGACAACCGGCATCCGCCAGCTGACGGCGCAGGCTCTCGGCATCGACGCGGATGCCCATGCTGGAAAGCTCCAGTGCGCAGCCCAGAGTCTTGTGCCAGAACAGGATATCGCAGTTCAGCGCCCAGTCATCGTAGTCGGGGGCGCGACCGTCGTGAGGCTTGCCGCTGCGCAGCTTGCCGCCAATCTGCAGGATGCAGGCGGTCTTGTGCTCACGGACAAAGGTGTTTTCCCGCTCTTTTGGGGTCAGGTTGGGATAAAGATCTTCCAGCTCCTGGGAGGTGATAAAGGTCACATCACGGCTCAGGGCAATCTTTTTCAGGGCAGGAAATTTCCAGCGCAGCTCATCGGCCGTTCCGCAGACTGCATCGACGATGTCATGCACCGTATCCTCCAGAAAATCCAGCGTCCGCTGACGCTCGGTGATGACTTTCTCCCAGTCCCACTGGTCCACGTAGATGCTGTGGAGGTTGTCCAATTCCTCATCCCGGCGGATGGCGTTCATATCGGTGACAAGCCCCTGCCCGGCGCGGAAGCCATACTTGCCCAGGGCATAGCGCTTCCACTTGGCAAGGCTGTGCACCACCTCGGCATTCTCGTTGAGGCAGGGAACATCAAAGGCAACAGGACGCTCAACGCCGTTCAGATCATCGTTGAGGCCGCTGCCATGGGCGACGAACAAAGGGGCGGTGACCCGTTTCAGGTGCAGCGCCGCACAGAGCTTTTCCTGAAAGATGGTCTTGATGAGGCCGATGGCTTTCTGGGTGTCATACAGGCCCAGGGTACTCTTGTAATTCTTGGGAATGACGACGTTGGACATGACTTCCATCCTCTCTGCTGCGGCGCTTCGGCAGACTGCCGAGGCCGGGAAATATCTTCCATTATAACGGTTGTACACTGCTGCGTCAAACTGTATGCGTCAGGCGGTCAGCTTTTGGCAAACTGGCTCTGGTACAGCTGAGCGTAAAATCCGCCCTTTGCCAGAAGCTCTTCGTGGGTACCCCGCTCGATGATGTTGCCTGCCTTCATGACCAGAATGCAGTCGGCGTTCTTGATGGTGGACAGGCGATGAGCCACGATAAAACTGGTGCGGCCCTTCATGAGTTCCTCAAAGGCACTCTGGACCAGAATCTCAGTGCGGGTATCGATGGAAGAGGTTGCCTCATCCAGAATCAGGATGGGCGGGCGGCGCAGCATGACACGGGCAATGCAGAGCAGCTGTTTCTGCCCCTGGCTGATGTTGCCGCCGTCCTCGGTAATGACGGTGTCGTAGCCGTTGGGCATCCGGCAGATGAAACTGTGAGCGCGGGCCTGCTTGGCGGCAGCAATGATCTCCTCACGGGTGGCGTCGGGCTTGCCATAGGCAATGTTTTCAGCGATGGTTCCGGCCTTGAGCCAGGTCTCTTGCAATACCATGCCGAAGTTTGCCCGCAGGGAATCCCGCGTTACCTGGTCGATAGGTTCGCCGTCCACGCGCAGGGAGCCGCCGTTGATCTCATAAAAGCGCATGAGCAGATTGACCAGGGTGGTCTTGCCGCAGCCGGTGGGACCGACCAGGGCAATGCGCTGCCCCGGTTCTGCTTTCAGACACATGTCCTCGATCAAGGGAGCATCCGGAAC
>JAHZHS010000149.1:0-3652 GCA_019420135.1 Oscillospiraceae bacterium
ACCATCCCGGCAGTCCACATGCCGAATCCTGCCCGAGGGCATCTGCGTCAGGAAGTCAAACTGCGGGACGTCGCACTCCCCCGTCTCAGCCAGTTCCCGCAGGCAGCTCTGCAGAAGAGGGATATCCAGTGCCTCGACACACTCATAATCGTCGCTGCCGTCCGCCCGCTTGGGATAGCGGCCCTCCCCCACAAAGAAATCATCCAGGCTGATAACCTCACTGCGGCGGCCCGTCTCCCGCACTGCCGCAGCCAGGCGCTTGGCCGAAGTTGTCTTGCCCGAGCTGGAAGGACCTGTGAGCAGTACCAGACCGCGCCCCGAATCCAGAATGGTGTCCACGGCCCGCCGGATCCGCGCGTCATACTGACGCTCACACATCTCGGCAAACTCACCGGGCCGCTGTGCGGCAAAATTGACAATCTCACTGCTGATAAGGCGTTTCGGGATCTGTACCGGCAAAAGTGTCATAGAACTCCTTCACTCCTTTCTTGCGTGCAAGAACGGTATCGAATTGCCCGATGTATTCTGTCGGATATTTGTAATTGAAGATCCGCTCGATGCGGGCATGGCGCACACCGGGCTGTACCAGTTTGGTGGAACCGCCTGCCCCCGCCGAAAGAATGGTATGGACTTCTTCCATGATGTAAATATTGTACAGCCCTTCATAACCGGGTTTGCACCAGCCTACATTTTCCAGATTCTGGAGCGTTCCCTTCTGACGGTAGAGATAGTAGGGGCGGTATCCGGCCTTTTCCAGCAAATCACAGTGGGCCAGCATCCTTGCCACATCATCGTATGCGTCCGGGCGGTGTTCCACCACCAGATTGGAGGCGCGTTTGAGCGTCAGGGTGTGAACCGTGATATTTTCCGGTTCCAGGGAAATGGCGGTTTCCAGGCTCTTTTTGAAGCCTTCCACCGTATCCCCGGGCAACCCCGCAATCAAGTCCATATTGATGTTGTCATGCCCTGCAGCACGGGCCTGGGCAAAACAGTCCAGTATGTCCTGGGCACTGTGCTTCCGACCGATGTTCTTCAGCACCTCGTCCGAGAAGGTCTGTGGGTTGATGGAAATTCTCGTGGCTCCGTATTCTTTGAGCACCCGAAGTTTTTCTGCATCGGTACAGTCGGGACGACCGGCCTCCACAGTATACTCGCTGAGGCTGTTCAGATCATAGAGCTCTGCCAGGCATCCCATCAGCTGGCGCAGCTGGGCCGCCGAAAGGCTTGTGGGGGTGCCTCCGCCAATGTAGAGGGTCTTGAGATGAAGCCCACAGGAATCTGCCACCTCCCGCATGGCGGCCAGCTCCCTGCAGAGGCAGTCCACATAGGGCTGAACCAGGGCGCGGGTGGCTTTGTCCCCCACTGTGCGGGAAACAAAACTGCAGTAACTGCACCGCGACGGGCAAAACGGGATACCGGCATACAGGCTGTAATCCATCGGGCTGGCTGCCGCCAGAATCGGCCGCTGTACCTCTGCAATGCGCAGGGCTGTCTCAAAGCGTTCGGGCGTACAATCAAAGTGATCCACGAACCGCGCCCGGATCTCCTCCTCGGAGGCTCCCGCCGCCCGCATATCATGGATGATGCGGACAGGCCGCACGCCTGTCATCATGCCCCACGGCGGGCGGATACCGGTCGTTTTCATGAGGAATTGATAGGGCACCCGGCACAGTGCGTATTCCCGGTCGCTGTCGGGTGAGGCAGCGCTGGCGGACCAATCGGGCTGCCCGTCCCGACGCAGGTAGACCAAATGGGCATAAGGAGGTGAGGAGATCAGCAGGCAGTCGCCGTCCTGTGGAACCTCCTCCGCCCGGTGCAGGCCGGAGAAAAACATACGTGCGGTATGCTCCGCTTCATAGCCCGCCAATCCCTGAAGGATCAGACAGATTGATTCATTCGCCATTTGTCAATACCACTCTCCCAGCAGATACGGATTGTTCCGCAGTTCCTCTCCGAACGTGGAGAAGTACTCATGTCCCGGCAGGACCTTTGTGTCACCGGGCAGAGGCAGTTTTGCCAGCTTGGAAAGGCTGCTGCGCATATCCGCCGCACTGCCGCCCGGCAGATCCACCCGGCCGCAGCTACCGGCAAACAGCGTGTCGCCGCTGAACAGTACCCCGTCACAGTACAGGCAGACGCTGCCCTGCGTGTGGCCGGGTGTACGCCAGACATGGAATTCCAGCTCATCAATTTTCAGGATGCCATTTTCCGGATAGGCACAACCAATGGGCGGCAACGGGAACATGGGAGGATGATTGGTATCCTCCGGCTGAACATACACCACCGCGCCAGTCTTTTTGTGCAGTTCAACCACAGCCCCCACATGATCGTAATGACCATGAGTCAGAAGAATATGGGTGAGCTGCACCTTTTCCTGCTCGATGCGGCGCAGATAGACCGCCGGGTCCGCCGCCGGGTCAATGGCAATGGCGTGGCCGGCTTTGGTAAGGATCAAAAATGTATTGGTAAACAGCGGCGCGGATGCCGTGATGTGGATCAGGTTCATGATAATTCTCCTTTGTTTGTGAGGGATTCTCAGCGGGTCCAGTCGTCGGTGTCAATCCAGATGGTCACCGGCCCGTCATTCACCAGTTCCACCTGCATATCTGCCCCAAACTCGCCGTGTTCCACCCCGGCAAGGCCCTGGGCGGACAGCTCCCGGAGAAACGCCTCATAGCCCTCCACCGAAAGCGGCGGTTTGGCTGCACGGATGAAGCTGGGACGGCGGCCGCGGGCGGTATCCCCATAAAGGGTAAAGTTGCTCACCACCAGCGCCGAGTAGCCCAGTTCCACCGCACTGCGGGTGAGCTTGCCCTGTGCATCTTCAAAAATGCGGAGATGGGCACACGTCTCTGCCAGCTTGGGCACAATGTCGAGGGTATCGGTATCCCCCACCCCCAGCAGGATCACAATCCCCCTGCCGATGGAGCGAGGCTCACCGCCGTTGACAGTAACCGACGCTCGTGCCACCCGTTGTATCACAGCTCTCATAATCGTCCTCCACAAATTACGGTTTCATTCTTCAGGCCGCGGGCTGCGGCACAAGAAAATAGCAGGAATCGGTCACAAACAGCTGCACGTCGGGATCCCCGGCGAAAATCTGCTGCCATCGGTTATACTGCGATTCGTCGTTCGTGACATAAACCGCAGCAGGATCATACCCGCCGCTGTCCAGCAATGCCCCCGCCTGCCGGGTGGATTCTTCCGCCCCGGGATAGCTGCCGGACACCGCGATGGAAATATTGGTGGCAAGGCCCTGTTTGCCCGCCAGAATCGCCAGACGGCGGGTTCGGTCCTCCCGCAGTTCCGACGCTGCAAGCAGCTGGGTATGGCCACTGCCGAGGTTTTGGGTCTGTTCCGCATTGACGACGGTGGATTCGACCGGCTGTTCAAAGAGCTGGCGTTTCTGGGCTGCAACAAGGGACAGATCCCACATCTGCAGCGCCGCCACCGCTGCCAGAAGCAGACAAGCCACAACGCGGCCCCGGACAGAGCTTCCGGTAACCTGCCGCAGGGTATAGACTCCGAACACCAGGATACAGGCCCCCACCAGATAGAACATCCGGCCGCTTGAACGGAAAATCCCGCACAGGTCGGTGAAAGCCTGCGGAAGTGGAATGCTGAGTTTCCACTCCCCCAGCGTCAGATGATT
>JAHZHS010000149.1:3662-4937 GCA_019420135.1 Oscillospiraceae bacterium
CAGGAAAAGGCTGGCCAGCACCAGGGGCAGATTGCGCCGCCACCAGCCGACTGTACAGCCCGGCCTGCGCAGCGTTTTCCAAAGGCTGTATCCCAGCGCGGCCAGTGCCAGCGCCAGCACGCCGAGGCCCAGATAATTGAAGCCGTCATACTGCCCCGGATACTGCGTCTGCTGCGGCAAAATACGGGACCAGGCGTATCCCCCGCGGGAAGTAGGATTACAGGCGGCATTGAGGTTCATGGAGAGTTCCCCGTATCCATGGCGGGAAACCTCCACTCCGCTGCCCAGCGCCCCCGTAAGGATACCACCGGCCAGTGCCGCGGCAATGCTGGCGCCGAACAGTCCGGCCCCCGCCGCGGGCCGGCGGGCAATCCTGCCCAGATCTACCGCGGCCAGCAGGGTGCAGATCATGACAAGCGGCAGGAAATACGGATGGATCCCCACCGCCGCAAAGCTCAGCACCGGAAACACCCACCAGGCATACCGCGGTGTCTTGCCAGCCCGCAAGGCCGTGCGGTATTCCAGATACGCATACAGTGCCAGGAGGAACAGATACTGGGAGGTCAGCGCCACGTGGCGGAAGGCTCTCTCCCACAGTGTAGGCAGACAGGCAAACAGCAGCCCACCCAATGTTCCAAACAGAGGGGCCAGCCGGGACGAAAGCATGCTGCCGCGAGTACAGAGCAAAGCTCCCGCCGCCCCCTGCATGGCAAAGCAGAACAGAATATACCACCCGAACCACTGGAACGTGGAGGGAAGAATCCCGCGTAGCAGTTTGAAGAAGATACTGACCCAAGGCAGGCTGTCGGTGTAGGAAATGACAGTGCCGTCCGGAGCTGCCAGCGTATCGCACAGCCCCAGCGGTTTCGTCGTAACTGTTCAGGATCCAACTGTCGTTGGTCACGTCCAGTGTCATGGTACCGTACAGCATCCAAAATACCACAATTCCGGCCGCAGAGCCCAGCACTGCGCACGCCACCCGACGAAGGGCGATATCCCGTTGGTTTTTCATGCAATTACTCCATTCAGGTGCGCAGTACGCTGACCACATCCCGCACCTTCTTCAGTTTGGCCACAACATTGTTGAGATGTTCGGTGTTGGTGATGCCGATGGTCAGGCTCATATGCGCACGCCCCTGTTCGGAGGCCCGTGCCGCCATGGAATAGATGGGCACCCGCATGTCCGACAGTGCCAGCGCAATGTCCGACACCAGGTTGGAACGATCCATGCAGGTCAGTTCCAACGTGGCGCTGTACTGTTCCTTGGCTCCGGTA
>JAHZHS010000015.1:0-363 GCA_019420135.1 Oscillospiraceae bacterium
GTGTTTTCAGCTATGCTGTGTATAAAAGCAGGAAGGGGGGCCTCTTTATGCCGCAGATAAGACCACTCTCGGATCTGAGAAAATACGACGAAGTGTTGGAGGAGGTGTCTGCCAACGGGCCGGTATTCCTGACCTGTGACGGCAGGAAACGCTATGTCGTGGTAACCATAGAAGAATACGAAAAAGTACGCGCCTGGCTCAGGCTGATGACAGAACTTGCCCGCGGGGAAAGTGCCGGGCAGGAAAAGGGCTGGCAGACGCTGGAGGATGTCCAGTCGGAATTTTCCGAATACGTCAGTACCAAAATCTATCATTCGGCATGCATCCGGCATGGTCAGGCAGAACTGCTCCGCTGTGCATCGG
>JAHZHS010000015.1:373-2487 GCA_019420135.1 Oscillospiraceae bacterium
ATAGTTTTTCTCAATGAAAAAGAGATGGGTCGTCCCCAAAAAGAGGGTCCCATCTCTTTTTATATTCCGGAAGTGTTGCCGGACTCTCTCCCCGCCCCTGATAAAAGTCAGGCCGGTTCCTGATCCGGATAAAACTGGCGGCAGAATTCCGGGGAGGAAAGCTGGGACTGGACGGAATCCTTCCACTTTTCCGGCGAGAGCAGGTCGGACAGCGGGCTGCCGAAACGCGCCTCCAGATCTTCCCGATCAAAGGTATAGCTGTCACCGCTAAAGTGGTAGGTGATCCCTGCCAGATTGTCGATGGAAGCCATGGCGGCAATGGAATTGTAGATCAGGTCCCGCTGCACCTTTTCTTCCCCGATATTCCAGACGGTATCCAGGTAATCGACGGTCAGCGTGCAGTTTTCCGAGTCGATCTCATATTTTTGAGAAACGTTTCCCAGGGGCAGATGGACAAACAGGTTGCCCACATTGCTGACGTTTCCCACATAGGGGAAGCGATACTTCTCGATGGAAGTGATATCATGGGTCAGGGCATCGGTCTGATCGCGGGCATATTCGGCCTGTCTGGCCTCCTCCCCGGGGAGGAACCAGAACTGAATGGCACAGAACAGTATGACCGCCACCGCCAGCAGGCTGAGAATCGCTTTATCCTTCGTATTCATGTTCCGAATCCTTTCTGTTTTTGAGCAGGAGGGTTGTAAAACTGTGGAAAGTCATGGGGACGAGAATGGTGATCAAGGGCAGATAAAAGCGCATGGCCACGCTTGCCAGCCGGTAAGGGCCGTCGATCGACACAGCCCTGCCGAACCACAGGTTGCTGCCGAACGTGACCGCCGCCATCGTACCGACGGTTACCAGGAAAAACAGCCCCCATACCGCCCAGATCAGAGTTCTCCGCCGTCTGCTTGCCGTCACAGAGAGAAAAGCAATCTGGTTTGCCCGGTTCATTTTCTGAAAAAGATAGAATCCACCCGAGACAAGTACCAGTGCCAGGCCGGCGTAACTGACCGGTCCATATCCCGCCAAGAGCATGGGCAGGGAAAGGATCCAGAAGATCACACAGTTGAGCAGTACCGTTTGGCTGCAGTCCAGACGGTACTTTCCCACATCGGTCAGCTGGTTTCCGTCCACGAGGAACTCCACATCCTGCAGGCTTTCCCTGGCTTTTTCCGCAGCCTGTTCGGGATCCATGCCCTGGGCGATCAGGTCATCCCGTTTTGCCGTCATGTTGCTTATGATTTCTTCTCTCAGGTCAGCCAGCTCCGGGGTCATTTTCTGATGCCGGAACAGTCCGTCCACATATTTTTCCAGGTCCGTCATTGGTCTGCACCTCCTTGGAGCAGCATGGTAATGATCCTCTGCGCGTGCATCCACTCGGCAAGCGCGCTCTCATAGGCTTTTTCTCCGCTCTGCGTGATGTGATAATACTTGCGCCGCCCGCCCTGGGACTCGTTTCCCCAGTAACTGACGATATACCCCTGTTTTTCCAGACGTTTCAGGCTGGTATACAAAGAGGGCTCTTTCAGCTCATACGCATTCTTGCTGTTCACCGACACGGCTTTCATGATCTCATATCCGTAGTTATCACCGTCTTTCAGGATGCGCAGAATGATGGTGTCAATATGGCCTCGAATCAAATCGCTGTTGATGTATTCCGGCATGCGTTTCATCTCCCGAGATCATTCTATCCGAAATTACTATGTGTGTCAAGGTACTTTATCACGCATGATATAAATTTTGAGATGAAGCCAATGTTTGTCGAAAGAGCTGCCTTTTCTATCTTCCTTGGTGCGAGGGGGCGCAGGGACTTCACCGTCAGCGATCACAAATCCGATGACTCGCACCGGCCCTATGACAAAACACCGGCACTTTTTCGTGTGAATTGCCCCATGCAGTTTACAGGTCCGTGAATCGGGCGTATAATAGCAGTGTATTGGGGTATTTTGTCTGCCATTGCATGAGGTGCTTTGTGGATTTTTGCCCATACAAACCATGCCCTGTGAGGGGACTGTAACTGATCTCGTAGGACACACCCTTTTCCATGTATTCCGCATACAAACCATGCCCTGTGAGGGGACTGTAACCACCCCGTTCTGAGCCATGGTATTTGG
>JAHZHS010000015.1:2497-16877 GCA_019420135.1 Oscillospiraceae bacterium
AACTTCGTCGTAAACTTCAAGATCTCCATACAAACCATGCCCCGTGAGGGGACTATAACGCTCTCACAGCCGACATCCTCCTTCCTTAAAAGGTCATACAAACCATGCCCCATGAGGGGACTGTAACAAATACTTTTTGGCGATTTCCTCCAGGAAATACAGCATACAAACCATGCCCCGTAAGGGGACCGTGAAACACCATTCTCCCCAAAAGCAAACCACACCCCCGGCCCTGCCGAACAAAATCGGCAGGGCCGGGGGTGTGGTTTCTCTTTTATTTTTTCAGGCGCAAAAGATGCTGATGCGCGGTCTCCAGTGGTTCGGACAGGTTCTGGAACTGTTTCAGATCCATATAACGGACGGTATCCGCCTCTGCCTCCGTGTGGATGCAGCGCTTCATATCCAAAAAGGCCAGGATATGGGGCATTTTTTCCAGCGGTCTGGGTTTCCACTTTGGGTATTGCAGAGCCAGCAGCCGGCCTGCCTTCTGCTTGTAGGTTTCCACCAGTTCCCGGGTGCGGGCGTCCGGCGCGGCAGTGATGGGTGAAGGGACAAAGCTGCGGTACAAGTTTGCCCAGTCTGTCTCATACAGCTGCACGGCAATCCTTACCCTGCCATATCCATAGGCTTTTCCCATGCCGAGATTCTGCCGGCAGTCCGGCTCCAGCTGCAGACACCAGAGCAGCAGTCCCAGTTCGTCCGGGTGCAGATTGCGGTAGCGCAGCGTCCCGGCAAACACCGTTCCCTCCGGCAAGGGCCGCAAAGTGGTAGCCACCTTGTCCTTGATGGGGCCATCGGGAGGCACCTGCACCGGCTTGAGCCAATACTGTTTGATTCCTCTCAGCTTGAAGTCTGCGCTGTTATAGTGCTGGGCAATGCCGGGACCCGACTGGTCCCCTTCCCGCTTGGGGGTCACATATCCGGCAAAGAAAGTCGGCTTGGGCTCTGCCAGAATCAGCCGGACTTCATCCAGCGGTTCGGGGCTGCCCAGCGCTGTCAGTGCGCCCACCGACACCCGGGACCGGTATCCGCCTTCTTCCTTGCGGGCGGAGGTATAGCCAAACAGGGCACTGGGATAATCCAGAAACCGGCTGTCTTGCTCCCGGTTTTCTTTCTGTGCCTCGGGCAGGCCGTTCTCCAGCGCACCGCCGTACAGAATCCGCAGATATCGGGACTCCCCAAAGCTGATGGCATTGTGATGTGCCTCACCGCCCGCCTGCGTGACCCCCGCCGGGCCGGCACTGCCGTGATCAATGTAGAAAACCGGCTTGCACTGTCCGTCACGAGGCAATGCCCAATGATCGGGGTCTGCCTTGCGGGCGCCCGTGCCGCCCAGCTGATTCCGGCGCAGTTCAAAGTCCTCCTTGTAATAGAGGATTTCCTCTGCGCTCAGCTGAATCGGTGCGCCTTCCTCCTCATGCCGGAACAGATACAGCGTGTTCTGCTTCCTCATGTTGCCCACACACAGCAGATCTCCCTGTCGGGAATCGGGAAGCTGCCGGTCGGACAGGGCAGTCACCCGGCTGCCCGCGGCCTTGTACCAGACAGGCAGAATCTGCGCCCACTGTTCCCGGTAGGCTGCGGCGATGGGACTGGTGCGACGGATCATCAGGGGCATGGGCACCGGCCGGATATAATATTGCGTTCCCTCGCAGTACAGATACCCCGCCTTGACATTGCGCGGATTGGAACGGTTTTTCCCGTCGTCGCAGGTCTCGGAACGGATATCCAGCAGCTTTTTATAATCGCCGCTCAGGTCGGCCCCCACGCTTTTGACCCCGTTTGCCAGCGCCCGGTAGTACATCCGCAGATTGGTGAAATCCTCTCCCGGACGGATCAGACCAAAGCCCAGCGTCTGCATGTTGCTGCGGATCAGTCCCCGGAGGGTGGAGCCGGGAATCTGATAGCTGCCATCCGCCCCGCGGAAGAAATCACAGGGGGAACTGTCGTTCTTTCCCCCGCCGTTGGAGACAAATATGGGGGTCTCGGCAGTGAGGGTGACCCGGATTTCCCCGCTGAGCAGGCCGGGGTCCAGCCGGTCATGGCCGGGCAGGTCGGCGGCGCTTTCATAGCGGCGCAGGGGGTAGGGGCAGAAAGGCACAAAGTTGTAGGGCGCGGTGGGGTGGTCCGCCTTTGGGGAAGGTCGTTCCCTGGCACCGGCAGGTTTTTCCTCCAGGCCGAAGGAGGCTGCCAGCGCGGCCAGCCCCCGCCGGGGAGGCACTTTCCCGCCAGAGCGGTCAATGGATTTTTTGCTCATGTACGGTCCCCTCCTTCCCAGCGCAGCATGCGGGTGGCAGCAACGCACACCTGGCCGTCCTCGTCGTAGTCCAGAATGCGGCGCACCGTCAGCTGTCTGCCGAATTCGGGCAGGAGCGGCCGGGCCTGGTCCAGCACCTCGTCCCCGGTCTCCGTCAGCCAGAAAGCCTCCATGCTGCCCTTATCACTGCGGGTCAGGCGCAGTTCCCCCTCCGGGCCGAAGAAGCGTGCCTCCCGCCAGTCATTTCCCGGTGCGTCCGGCAAAGAAAAACCGCCGGTCTTTCCCAGATAGGCGCGGCTGTCCTGCAGCACCCAGGCATAGGGCATGGTCCTTGCCCTTTCCATCGCCTCGGGGATTGTCATGGATTGAGAAATCATGCCTCGTCACCTCCCAGGCTGTGCATCCAGCGATCCAACAGTTGATCCGGGTCCTTTGTTTGGATGATCTGCCCATCCTCACAGCAGAAGGCAGCGGTGCGGCCATCCGCCGTGCGGATCTCCACTTTCATTTTCTGAACCCGGCCGCGTCCCTGAGCGCTCCCGCTCCCCAGCTCATACAGGCCAAGGCCCAGATCCCGCAGTGCAGTCAGGATCAGGCCGCAATAGACAGGGTTTTCCCGGGTCAGGGTGACGGTGAAGTCACACCATCCGCTCTGGGGTTCCTCACTGAACAGCATTTTGCGCATGACTCCGCCTGTAAAACGGTTGATGCGGATGCGGGTGACTTCCCGGGCCGTGCCGTCCGGCCGGAGCACTGCGTCGGACACCTGCAGGCGGCCGGGTGTTCCCTCCTTGTCCGAGGACGCCCCGGCGCCGAACAATGTTTCCTGGGAAGCCGCCGTTGCCGGGCAGGTGGGCAGGATGCGGTGCAGATGGGCGCGCATGGCGCCTTTCAGGGAGGAGCCGGGAAGTATGGCCTGCCCCTGCTCTCTCAGGTTGACGGTGACCGAACGGCCCTCCTTTGTGCCGGGTGCGGGGGCTTTCACCAGAAAATCCTTCAGCCGGACCTGCACCGTAAAGACAGTGCGGGCGGGCGGACAGGCGGGCAGTGTGACGGGGACGGCTGCGGCGGGCACAGTTTCGTCCTCATCCTCCAGCCAGGCCTCACGGTCGGAAGCCTGAAACAGATCATACCGGCGGGTGCGCACATCGGTCAGCTGCACCCAGCCAAAGCCATTGCTTTTTTGCCCGCCCAGTCGGACTGTGCCGTTATCCAGCGCGGCCAGCAGGGCGTTGAGGAGGCGGGCAGACTCTTCCGCCTGGTCCGCCATGCCCCGCCAGACCAGTGCAAAGGAGAAGCGGCTGCCGCTTTCCAGATGGGCCACATCAAATTTTGCCCCGTCCGACGCACATCCGGTGACCGGATCCATCCGCACCCGGGGCCGCATCACGACCCGGGCATTCCCGTCAAACAGCAGGTCGGAAACAAGGACCGAGCCCTCCTGTTCCTGCGTGCCGAACAGAAGCTTTGCCTCCTCGTCCGGGAGCGTCTCCCGCAGTGCCCCCGCCAGGGAGGACGCCTGCAGCATGGGGCGTCCATCTGCCCGGTGGAGGACCTGCTGAGGGTCGTTTTCGGCATTTCCGGTGCGCAGAGGAGTTCGGCAGAGGCCGGTGACCCAGTAACGCAAAGCAGAGGTAAAGATCATCGGGCCATCTCCCCCTTTCGGTTCAGATCCAGCCAGTCGCACAGCAGCTGCAATTTAGCCTGGGTGGTATCAGGACAGTCGGACGCCTGCAGCTCCGGGGACAGTCCGTCCCGGCACAGAGTCTCCCGGATCGGCTTTTGCAGCAGATCCGTCACGGTGCGGGTCATCTTTTCAAACCGGGCGCCGTGGAAGGCTCCCCTCTCCTGCCGGTTGTGTTCCAGATAGGCAAGAACCGGGCCGGCATCGGCGGCCGTTCCCCGCTGCAGCTCCTGTTCGCAGCAGGCCTGAAGACTGCCCAGCTGGCTCAGGGAAAGTCCTTCCGGGACTTTTGTCTCCAGCAGCCAGCGGCATCTTGCCCGACGCCAGCGGTCGGCGGGGGTATCCCGGGGCGGAATCTGTCCGTCCGCGGCAGGTGCGAGGGTCAGCTGCTCATAGCCTCGCAGAAACAGCACCTGACCGTAGCCTTCTCCCCGGGCCGTGCCGATCCCCTGTTCCTGCAGGGCGGCCAGCACTTTCTGGTCGGGGGCCGGGGTGCAGTGCAGCCGGAAGACACTGCCACTGCGATAGACCGGGTATTCCGGCAGGCGGCAGCCCCATTGGCGGTTGTAACCGGTGTGACGTTCCAGCGAGGTGGCACACCGTTCCACCTCCACCTTCTCCACCTGAAGGAGTTCGGCCAGTCTGCGGGCATCCAGTCCGCAGGCCTCCCCCTGCCGGGTCATGGTCATGGGGGTCAGCAGCAGCATGTACATTGTATCCGGCACGGTGTCCCCGGCCCCGTAGCCAAGGGACGCCCAGGCAGGTGCCGGAACGGTCTCCACGCACCGGACTTCACACAGGCCGCTGCCTGCATACCGGTCGGCGCCGACGGCGACCATACCGGGAAAGGCAGCGGAGATTTCGGGGGCAAGATCTGCATTTTCCATCCGGATATAGCCGTCCAGAACCGTGCCCGCCGAGAGCCGTTCCACCGTGAAGAGCTTCTTTTCCTTGCCGATGCCGCGCCGGATGCGGGCGGACTGTTCCACCGCCGGGGAAAAGGGCGTCATGAAATTGCCCTCGATCCGGCAGAAGTCTCCCACTCCCGCCCGCTTGTCGCCGGGCATAACATCCCGGGTCAGGACACTGTAACACCGGGTCTTTGCCTTGTCCTGGTAAAAGCCCATGGGCGAGGGAATCACCGGCTGTCCCTCCGCCAGGGGAAGAGCGTCCAGGAAGCGGGTTTGGTCACCCAGGAGTTCTGTCTTGTGTGCTTCAAACCACTGAGGATTTTGGGTGGCCAGGGCGTTTGCCACCAGTCCCCGCACGGCGGAGCCGGGCAGAAACCGCCTGGTCGGAGAGTTGTTGAGGGTCACGTTGCCGTCGGCGGAGGCCTCCACGGCGCTGCTGTGAAAGCAGGGCACAGACAGGGGCGTTTTCAGCAGCAGGCGGTAGTGGAGCCAGTGTCCCGGCGCCACTTTGACAGGAGCCGCCACCGGAGTCCGCTCTGTCACAGTGAACCGCACACGGCCAAACCCACGGCTGCGCAGCATTCCCGCCCACTTGATATTCCGCAGAGCATTCTGCAAAAGATTGGCGTCCTCCTCCTCACAGAGAAGGATGCCGCAGAAGCTTGCGCCCCCTTTGAGGCAGGCGGCTGTACGCAGGCTACCGTCCTTGACCATCCCGTCCTCCAGCTGCGTAAAGGTGCGCAGGGCAAACAGAGTTTCCGGGCTGCCTGTCCTGTCCTCCGGCAGCAGGTCTCCCGGCAGAACCCGCCGCCGGGTGGAAAATCCATGCCAGTTTCCTTCCCCGAACAGCTCTCTCAGCGTCTGTTCGGGGGAAGGCGCTTTGGTCCAGCAGAGCATCTGTTCGGTGCTTTCCAGCAACAGGCCTTTCAGGGTAGCGCCGGAGAGAAGAGGCCGCCCGTCCGGCGTCAGGCGCAGGGCGATGTCCTCCCCGCCGGGGACGCTGCCGCCGGATCCGAAAATAGTATCCGACAACAGTTCCATGCGCACATGCAGGCAAATCCGGGCCATGGGTCATTCCTCCTTCCACAGCTTGGTATGGTCCATCAGTTCCACGGCGTCAAAGTAGAGGCAGCGCCGCACCTCGCCGTTTCCTTCCTGGAAAGACGCAAAGGCGCCGCGCTCCATGGTCCTTCCCTGCAGCAGCTCACGCCAGAAATCGGGATAGCGGCTTTCCAGCCCCATCTCCAGCATGGCATTCATCTTCATGCTGCGCAGGGCAAGGTTTGTCTCCAGCTCTCCCTGACGCATGGCGTCCCGCAATTCCTTGAATTTGCTTCGGGGCAGGGCGGCTGCCTTTTGGTCCATCAGCCGGACCAGGGTCCGGAAATAGGAATAGCTTCTTGCCGCCAGACCGGGCTGCTGCAGTTCCTCCGGCTGGCATACAATGACCGGCCTCAGGGTCAGCATGGCACCGTCCCGCGTCACGTACTGGCGGCGGATCTGGGAAAGGCTGCCGGTCATGGAACCGAATTCGATATGCCAGTCCATGGCACTGATCCGGCTGTCCGGGTCCAGGGATGCACCGAAGGCCTTGGCCCGGGAGCAGAGCTCCTCGCTCAGGTCATAGGCGGCGCGAAAGGGATCGTTTTTGTGGATGAGGACGATACCGGCACAGGCGGCATAGGGCATCCGGTCCTCCCCATTGCGGCGGGCAGCCAGCTCCTGCAAAAAGTCGGCAGCTGCATCCAGCGCCAAGGCACCGGAAATGACAAAACAGACGTCATCCCCCGCGCCGATGACCTTGCGAACCGGCAGGATATCGCTTTCCCATTCCGGGGATAAGGCAGCCGTCAGGTGGTCCAGCATGGCATTGTAGGCGTCGGAAAAGTCCCGGTCGATGGAAACACTGAACCGGCGCAGGCGTTCCATGCAGGACTGCCAGTCCCCGGTCGTGTCGTCATAGATTTTTTGTACCCGCTTGCCCATGGCGTTGCCGTCGATGTGCACCACCGCCACAAAATTGTCCTGTCCGGCCAGGGCGTCGGTCTCGGTGGGCAGCTGCCAGCCCGCCGGGCAGTAAGAGGGCGTCCCCGGAACCGAAATTTCCTCCCCTGCCGGAGCGGCCAGGTGTTCCATGCCAAAGGATTCCTGACGGAAGGAATTCCGGCGCAGGGATTTTTTCCGTTCCAGATTCCGGGACAGGTGGTTGAGGTTTTCTCCCGGCGTGAGGGCTTCGTCATAGGGCAGGATGCTCTGGTACAGTTCCATCTGGGGAAACTGTTCCAGTGCCCTGCGGCTGACCGCCCGGCCAAAGGCACGGGCCGTCTCCCCGTCGGGGAATTGCAGCACCGTATGCCCGCCGCCGGTATAGACAAAATGGTCTGCCTCCCGGTAGAGTTCCGGAGCCGCCTGGGTGAAGAACTCGCTGCTCGTCACATGGCGGATCTCCTCCGAGCGCTGCAAATTGACCCGCAGCTTGTTGCTGCCGAATATGTATGCCTGTTTTTGGGATACTTCCAGAATCATCAGTACGCGGCTCATGCCATTGCACTCCTTTCCTCCGGCTGGTCCGGCCAGTAGGTGACCGTTCCGCCCATCCCCAAAGATGTCTTGATCCCCAGGCCCGCATACCCGGCAAAGCGAAGCAGAGCGCAGGCAAGCTGGCGATGAAATCCCCTCAGGCGGAGTTCCGCCTCCACACAGCCACACACACCGGGAATGGCAGCGCTTTTGAGCTGGTAGGACGCCGACTGCAGCCGGACGTTCCGATAGACGAGGCCCTCCGCCAATGCCTGGGTTCCCCCGCCCTCATCCTCGATGGCCATGTGGGGAAAATTCAGGTTCCAGCGGCGGATCAGACTCTGCATCACCAGTTCCTGGGTGGGCAAAAGCTGATAGGCGCCATGGCTCTTGAAAGCGGTGGGCGTCTGAAAGGTCAGATAGAGACTGCCGGGAGATGGGGCATCCAGCAGTTGTTCGGGGTCCGTCTGCCGCCGGCGGCATCCGGTGACTCGAAGGCTGGGATACCCATGCAAACGGACCTGCTCAAGGCCCGCCAGCACCGGGTCAAGGGCAGCGCCAATCTCGGGGCGGAAGACAGAGATGGTCCAGCATGTTCCCCCTATCCACTGGCTGATGGGAGAGTCTGCGGCGTCATGAACCATGGCGGCGGATTCAGGCGGCAAATTTTGCAGCAGAAAAGCATACAGAGGGTAACCGGCAGAGGGCGGCAGCGGCGCCTGCAAGGTAAGCTGGTATTGGATCATGGATATTTCCCCCAACAAATGGCGTGGATTTCAAATCTGATTGCCGGCAAATGCTACAGCGGCCTTTCTTCGTTTGCGTACGGCATTTTGACTGTCTTCTCCCAGTATACCGACATACGCACAATTTATCCAGAGGCGCAGGAGCACATTCGGGCAGGATTTTTCCGAAGATGCGGGAGAATCCTGTTGAATCAACGCCGGCCGGTTTCTGTTTTGTGGGGGAGAAATTGAAAATTGGTGGGATTTTTTGTATACTAAACAATAACAAACCTCGTGCAGGGAGGGTTTTTCTTGGAGAAACAGAATCAAGCGCCCCAGGTGCTTCTGTTTTATATGAGTCTCTGGACGCAGCGGCAGCGCCCGCAGACCAATGAGGCGGCGCTGCTGCATCTGAAGGACACCGGCAGAAAGCCGGAGAAGATTCTGGCTTTGTGCAGCGAAAAGGTGCGCACCCAGACCTTTCCCGATCAGACAGCCCATGGGGAGCCGACGCTGGAATATTACCGCAACTGCTTTTTGAAGCAGAAGGGTGAATACCCGGAGCCGGACCGTATCCTCTCCGTCATTCCAGTCCCGGATACCATGCAGGACGCCGACCGCATTCAGGCCATCCGGCAGGTGGCCGAGCTGCTGCCGGAGAACGCCTGCCTGACCATCGACCTGACCGGCGGCATGCGGGACACTGCGGCCTTGCTGGTAGCCATCGCCCGGTATCTGGAAAGTTTCAAAAAACTTGCCTCCTGCCGGGTCCTCTATACCGAGCTGGACTACGGTCAGGACGGAACCATATCTTGCAGGGATGTGACGGTTCTGTACGATATTTTTGATCTGATTTCCGCCACCGATCTGTTTCTGGAAACCGGCTCCGCCCGGAAAATCCAGGATTTTTTTACTACCCACGCTTTCTTAAACCGGAACGCCCAAAGAGCAATCAAAGCCGTGGAATTATTTTTCGACAGCATTTCTCTTTGTCAGTTTGACCAGCTGGATGCTGTGGCTCAGCAGATTCATCGCGTGATTGAAAAGTCCAAACAGAGCATGCAATCGAACGCCAGCCAGGAAGATTCCTTGAGCAGATTGTTTTTTGAATTTCTGGCAGCAAGATTCCAGCAGGAATATGCGGTATTTCAGAATCGGGAGGATAGTTTGCCGGACATTGTGGGATGGTGTACCGACCGGCGGATGTACCAGCAGGCGCTGACTCTCCTGGCCGAGGATATGCCCGCCTATATCTGCCGCCATACCCAGCTGCAGCCAGAATCGGGATTGAAAATTGCCTGGCTCCGGGAGACAAAGAATTCCCCCGATGATTCGTGGTCTTATTATCTGTTTCACAAGATTTTGCGAAACTGCATAACCCCTCAAAATTTTCTGGATTATCTGGACACATACGCCGGCGCCGGAAACAGCGATGGTCCGCAAATCCTGGTTTCCAGGGCCGAAACCAATCTGCTGGCCAGTGCGGTGACCTGCTATAGCCAGGTACTCAAAATGCGTAACTCCATCAACCATGCCGGTCTTGTGCAGGACATTCCCACAAATGCTTCGGATAAAACACAGCAGGTGACGGAATTGCTGGAAAATGTGAACCGTACCCTGAAACAGCTGCGGGCCAATCCCGCATCCCATAGCTCAAATGATTGCTGGATTTCTCCGGAAGTCTCCATGATGGAACTCCAACCGGACAGACTTCCCAATTATATCGGATAATCCGGTCCCATGTCTGGTTCTGATTCTGTGACCTCGTCTGTTTTTGCAAAGAGGTCCTGCGCCCGGGTGGTTTTGCCGCAGCTCCCGGTCCACCGGTCCTTTTCGGGCAGATTGGCGGCTCCCCTGTCCGAAACTCTATCCATGCCCGATCCGATACCCGGAGGTGTTTTCCATGAATCCGGATTCTCCAAAATCGTTTTGCCTTGCCGAGGTGGAGCAGGGCCGTCTCCCTGCGGCGCGGTCAGTGGGCGAGAGCGATGGTGCCGCAGCTTCGGAGAAAAACAGAGCTTGTTCTATTCCATCTGAATGCAGCGATTTGCGTCACGGACGGTTGGCAGAGGTGGAAGAAGTCCGAACCGCTTCCCGCCGTCTGATTACCCAAAACCAGCAGGCATATGAAGAGCTGGCAAAATAGAAAGTTCCCAGACCGTCGGGAAAGCCCTTCCACAAACGAAAAGACTTGCTGTCTGCACAGTGCAGGCGGCAAGTCTTTTTCTTTCTTCAAATGGTGTTTTGCAGCCGCTCCTTCAGGAGCAAAATTTTCTTGTGGATGGTTCGGATGGTCTCCTCGAATACCGCATCGCTGCATCCCGTGGGGTCGTCAAGCCCCCAATCTTCCCGATGTTTGCAGGGCAGATATGGGCAATGCACATTGCACCCCATGGTCACCACCACGTCAACGGGCGGTAGCTCCTTCACCAATTTGCTGTGCTGTGTCTTTTCCATATCGATGCCATAAAGCTGTTTCATCAAACGCACAGCATCCTGATTGATCTGCGGAACCGTTTCCGTACCGGCCGAGTAGCTTTCGAACACATCGGAAGCCAAACGCTTTCCGAGAGCCTCTGCCATCTGGCTCCGGCAGGAATTGTGGACACAGACAAAGGCTACTTTCGGCTTTTGTTTCAAACCATATCATCTCCTGAGTTTTTGGGATAGAGAATCCGGTCTTTGCCATCTTCTCATAGAATGGGCTCAATGACCGCCCGGAAATATCGGTCCAGTTCCTCCGGTGTCTGCTTCCTCCTGCCTTTGATCCACCACTGTACCATTTCCACAAAACTGCCGGAAATATGGTTGACCAAAAAATCCTGAGGCACAGGGGAACCGTTTTCCCTGTGGAGAGGGATCAACTGCACCCTGATCAATTCGTTGAGACTGTCCTTGAAATATCTCAGAAAAAGCTCGCCGCTTTCACAGGAGAGCAATTCCAGGATATTGTTCTCATCTTCCTGCAAGTGCTGCAATAAATGGCAGAATACCGACTCCGGCACAGGATTTTCCGAGTACAATCCGTGGGTGTGGGTACAATCCAAGGCACTGCTGACAATATGGCCGAACAGTTCCTCACACAAGGCTTTCAGCAGATCATCCTTTGCTTCAAAATGGGCGTAAAATGTCGTCCGGCCCACGTTTGCCCTGTCAATGATGTCCTGTACCGTGATCTTTCCATAGCTTTTCTGTGCCAAAAGGCTGCGGAACGCTGCAAAAATGGCCGCTCTTGTTTTCTGCTGCCGTCGATCCAAGACCGCTTCCCCCGTACAATTTTTCAGAAGTGTTCCGTACGAAACACCGCTCCCATAGTATCCATTGAATGCCATGGAAATCTCTCCTACAATAAAAGCGAACAAAATGTTCGTTATTGAATTTATTGTACGGGAGTTTCAAACAGGTGTCAAGATAAAATCTGTTTGAGGGATCTCCCGGATGGGAGAGTGCAAAATGGTAAAAAAGTTCAGCGATTTTCTGGCCGGCCTTCCCATGACAATCGTTGCCGGCGGCTTTCTGCTTCTGGATATCATCCCCCATGTCATAGAGGAATTGGGCGGCACACCGGGACAGCTTTCCTTTTTACCCTTTGACACGGCGTGGGTTACCGTCGTGATCAGCGGCATTCCCCTTCTGTACCTGGCGGTTTGGCGGGTCCTCCATAACCCCGGCATCCGCAAAATATCCTCCGCCCTTCTGATCTGCATCGCCATGTTTGCAGCCATTGCCATCGGGGATTTCTTTGCAGCAGGAGAAGTGGCATTCATCATGGCCATCGGTGCACTTTTGGAGGAAGCTACCACAAACCGGGCAAAGCAAGGATTGAAAAAGCTGATCAGTCTGACCCCTGCAAAGGGACGCCGGCTGAAAAACGGCAGAGAAGAACTGATTCCGACAGAGGAAATTCTGACGGGTGATGTTCTGCGCATTTTGCCCGGCGAAACCATTCCGGTTGACGGAACCATTCTGGAGGGGGAAACTTCCGTGGACCAGTCCATCCTGACAGGAGAATCCCTGCCGGTTGACAAAAGCGCGGGGGACGAAGTATTCTGCGGGACCATAAACTGCTTTGGTTCCATGGATATTTCAGCCACCAAGGTGGGGGAAAATAGTTCCCTGCAAACCCTGATCCGCATGGTACAGGATGCAGAGAAAAAACAGGCCCCCATGCAGCGGATCGCAGACCGGGCGGCAAGCTGGCTGGTTCCCGTCGCCTTGCTCATCGCCATTCTGGCATACGTCTTCACCGGGAATATGGTCACCGCTGTGACTGTGCTGGTCGTATTCTGTCCCTGCGCTCTTGTACTGGCGACCCCTACCGCCATCATGGCGGCAATCGGGCAGGCTGCCAAACACGGCGTGGTCATCAAGTCCGGCGAGGCCCTGGAAAAGATGGGAAAGGTGGACACAATCGCTTTTGACAAAACCGGCACGCTGACCTACGGGCGTCTGGATGTCAGCGACGTGATTTCTTTCGATGGAAAAACCACTGAGGAGGATTTACTTTCTCTTGCCGCATCTGCCGAATCCAAAAGTGAGCACCCCCTGGGAAAAGCGATTGTGGCCCACGCAAAGGCAGAAAGGATTCTCCTGCTGACCTCCGCCGCTTTCCAGATGACCCCCGGGAAGGGCATTTTTGCCAGGGTGAACGGCCGAGACATTCTTTGCGGCAACGAAAAGTATCTGGCGGAGCACGGTGTTTTCCTGGACAGCCTGGCGCAATCCACGCTGGAAAAACTTCGTTCCCAGGGAAAAGCCTCTGTCCTTGTGGCAGAAGGTTCCATTTGCCTGGGTGTCATCGCTCTTTCCGATGTGCTGCGTCCGGAAGCGGGAGAAACAGTCTCCCGCCTTTCAGATCTGCACACCCGCACCGTTTTGCTGACAGGCGACCACCAAAAGGCGGCAGATTATTTTGCGCAGCAGGTCGGCATCTCCGAAGTACGGGCGGAACTGCTGCCGGAGGAAAAAGTGAAGAGCATTGCCGCGCTGCAGGCGGATCATCATACCGTCTGTATGATCGGCGACGGGATCAACGATGCCCCGGCCTTGAAAGCTGCGGATGTCAGTGTGGCCATGGGAAGCATGGGAAGCGACATTGCCGTTGAGGCTGCAGAGATCGCCCTGCTCCGCGATGATATTTCCCAGCTTCCCTACTTGAAGCGGCTGTCCAATGCGACGGTCCGAACCATTCAATTCAGCATTGCCCTTTCGATGAGCATCAATTTTGCCGCTATCCTGCTTTCCCTCATGGGAATGCTGACCCCCACGACCGGAGCCCTGGTACATAATGCCGGTTCCTGTCTTGTGGTGCTGATTGCTGCTCTGCTTTATGACAGGAAATTCGAGTGACGCAGCAACCCATGCAGCATGCCAATCTGTGTTTTCTGAATTTTAGGTGACTTCATCACAGAAAAGGCGAAGTGTTTCCAGTATACTGAGATCACACCAAAGGAAAGTACCCGGATCCCGGCAAGGCCGAATGGTCCATCCGCACAGCAACCGACAGGAGGCGAATGTACAATGAAAGAATTTTGGAAAAAGGGCAAGCGTGCCATCCTTTTCACCGCAGGGGGTGCTCTGATCGGGCTTCTCTACTATGCCTTTGTGGGCTGCTCCACCGGAGCCTGCGGGATCACCTCCAACCCCTTCAGTTCCATGCTCTATATGGGAATGATCGGCCTGCTTCTTTCCGGCAGTCTGAGCTGTGGCTGCTGCGGAGGAAGCTGCGACACCAAGCCCCCCAAATAAATCAACGCCCCGAAAGCCGCAGGCAATCCCCCTGCGGCTTTTGATTTTTCCGATGGGTCACCCTGACACACCAGGAGCGCATTGCCTTTTTCAGTGGGTTTTCCTATATCCTTGCCCAAGGGTGTATTTCTTGATTTTTGCGCTGTAAAGTGCTAACATCAAAAATATACAGACGGTTCGGACAAAAGCCCGAAATCACGGATCATAAAAAGTAAGGGGCGAAAAGATATGGAACGTATGAAGTACAGCGATACTGAATTTGATGTGTCTTTGGACCCCCGGCAGGTCGTGGCGGAGGTCCATGCCAATGCAGTGAATCTTCCCAAACGCACCGTGCGGGAGCACATCGAATATGCTCTGGATCACCCCATCGGCGCCGGTCCCATTGAGGAGGCCGTACACCCGGGTGACAAGGTCTGCATTGTGATTTCCGATACGACCCGCCGATGGCAGCAGCCCAGCGCCTATCTGCCTGTCCTGGTAGAGCGACTCAACAAGGCCGGCATCCCCGACGAGGACCTGCTCATCCTCTGCG
>JAHZHS010000015.1:16887-21904 GCA_019420135.1 Oscillospiraceae bacterium
CGGCACGCACCGCAAGCAGACTGAGGAAGAGCACATTTCCCTGGTGGGCGAGGATCTCTACCGCCGCATCCGTTTCATTGACCATCAGTGCGATGACAAGGAGCACCTGACCTACATGGGCACCACCAGCCGCGGAACCCCGGTCTGGCTGGACAGCTATGCCATGTCCTGCGACAAGATCATCCTCACCGGCGGCGTGGTCTACCACTTCCTGGCCGGTTTCGGCGGCGGGCGCAAGTCCATCGTCCCCGGCATTGCGGGACGGGAGACCATCAACACCAACCACAACAACGCCCTGAACAAGGGCCTGGGCAGCGGTTCCAATCCCCGGGTCTGCAACGGCAATATGTCGGAGGACAACCCCTTCCACAGCGATCTGATGGAATGCGCCGCCTTTGCCAAGCCCGCCTATCTGCTCAACGTGGTGGTGGATGACAACTACCAGATCGTAGGCGCCTTTGCGGGCGACTGGCGCAAGGCCCATGCAGAAGCTACCAAGCTGGTGCAGCAGCTGGACGGCGTGCCCATTCCTCACCGCACCCCGCTGGTCATCTCCAGCGCAGGCGGCTACCCCAAGGACATCAACCTCTACCAGACTTCCAAGACCCTTTCCAACGCCCTGGCCGCTGTGGCACCGGGCGGCACGATGATCTTACTGTCCGAGTGCCGGGAGGGTTTCGGTGATCCCGACTGTGAGGCGCAGATCTGCAACTACGACACCATGGCAGACCGGGAAAAAGACCTCCGCGCCAACTTCTCCATCGGCGGATTTGTGGGCTTCCTCTTTGCGGAGACCTCGGAAAACTATCATCTGATTCTGGTCACCGATCTGCCCGCCGAGCGTTTTGCCCGCACCAAGATCCAGGTTGCCCACACGCTGGACGAGGCACTGGCCCTGGCTTCCAAGTGCAACGGCGGCAGTCTGGACGGGGTGGAGACCACTCTCATGCCCCACGGCGGCAGCACCTTCCCTTTGGCCCAGGCGTAACTGTATTGTAAAAGAAATGGCTGCTCAAACGCAGCCATTTTTCTTTTGCCCATATGGGGAGGAACCCTCCCCTGTTCCGCCCCGCGGCCTTGCAAAAAATCCGGCGGCGGATTATAATCCATTTGGTATTTGTACAAAATTGGCCAATTTGTAAAGAAAATGCGTTTTGGCGGCCTCCCGGATACTGCCGCCTGTTTTTCCGGCCATATCTGCGTACCGAACATGCCGTCATGCCATATCATATCCGTTTCAAACACCTTCTTTTTCCTTCGGGAAAAGGGCGGTGTTTTATCTTGGAGGGGAAATTTTTTCTGGACATCAAAGGAAAGGATGAGGAAAGGCACACTATGGATATTGTGTGGATTTTGTTGGAACAAATCGGACTGTTCGTCATTTACATTCTTGTGGGCGTCCTGCTGGTCAAGACCCACGTCCTGACCCGTGACACCCTGGAGACCATCTCCCGCTTTGTCATGAAGCTCTCCATGCCTGTGATGATCTTCGTCAACACCATCGACGGCGTGGACCGGGATTCGCTGGTGAAATCCCTCTCGCTTCTGGGGCTCACCGCCGTGCTGTACATCTGCACCTACCTGCTGGCCCGGCTGCTGGTGGTGATCTTCCACCTGCAGGGCGACCGCGCTCAAGTCTACCGCGCCCTGTCCATGTTCGGCAACATCGGCTTCATGGGGATTCCCATCATCTCCAGTATCTTCCCGGACTACGGCATGCTGTATATCGCCGTCTTCACCATCATCGACCAGATGGTGCTCTGGACTCTGGGCGTCAAGCTCACCACGCCCGGCGGCAAGGGTTCCTTCAACCCCAAAAAGATGATCAACCCCTGCACCGTGGCGGTGGTCCTGTCGGTGGTGTTTGTGGTGATCGGCCTGAAACTGCCCTCGCTGCTCAACACTGCGCTGGAAAAAATCGGCGCCACTGCCACCCCGCTGGCCATGATCTATCTGGGCGGCGTGTTCGCCTGCATGGATGTGGTCAAATATCTACGCATCAAGGAGTTCTACGGCATTGTGGCCGTCAAGATGCTGCTGTTTCCTCTGGCCTACTTCCTGATCCTGAAGCTGCTGCCTCTTGACCCCAACATTCACCTGACCATTGCCCTGCTGGCTTCTATGCCGGCCATGTCCTCCATCGTCATGATGGCCCAGGCCTCCGGCTCGGAGGGCGATTACGCCATGGGCGGCATTCTGGTAACCACCGTCTGCTCCATCGTGACCATCCCGGTTGCCTGCACGCTCATGCAGATCATGGCTTAAAAGCGTTTTCCCTTTTGGGAAAACAAACGTTCAGGTTTCTCCTTCCATAACCCCAAAAGGCTTGCTGCCTGCGCAATGCGGGCGGCAAGTCTTTTTAGTTAGAGAACGTCCTTGTGCAGCTGGTCCTTGAGCAAAAGGATCTTTGTTTCAATGGTCCGGATTGTTTGCTCAAACACCGCATCACTGCAGCCTGGCAGATTCCAATAAACACCGCCAGCAGCTGGGCCGGATTACCTTGCGAAGTATGATCAGCGACGGCAGAGACAGGATCGTGACAGCCATCATAAAGGCCAGGACCGTGCCCAGCTGCGCCCCCTTAAAAAACAGTGCCTCTGCAATGGGAATTGTACCGAAAATGTCTGCGTACATGAGCACGTCCACGATGGTGGCAAGAATCACACCAAAGGGATTTCTGCTTCCCAGCAAGGTCATGATCCAGGTGTCGGGGATCCAGTTGTGAATCAGCGCACCGATGCCTACGCTTGTCAGCACATTAAAAGGGTGTCAATGAATTTGTCCTCTTTTGATTTCTCCCAAAGGGGCGTGAAGCGGGCCTATTCTCTGACCATTCCGGCACAAAAAGCAGCTGAAATGTAGGAAGCACCGCCGTATCCGCAATACCCGGCCCTAATCCCCGTTTTTCCCTGTTTGGCTCAGGAAAAATCTCACTCGAATTTCTTTTTTCCGAAAGATGATTTCAAACAGAAAACTGCAAAGTATATCCTGCCATAACGTTGACAGTTTGTGAATGATAGACTAAAATTGTGAAAGAAGTATCTCAATATTTTGTACTGAACGCAAAAACGGACAGCAGAACGGATTGCAGATCATGCGGTTTCGGCCTGCGATCGAAAGGCTGCTGTCTGCCATAATGACCCAAAAAAGAGAATCCAAGTGTGAAAGCGGGAGGAGACCATGCTCAAGATTGCCATAGTGGACGACAGCGCCGAAGATGCGCAGAATCTGACCGACCTTTGCAATCGCTACGCGCAGGAAAAGGACCTGGAATTCAATATCAAAACATTTTATGACGGACTGAATTTCATTACTTCAGGAAATCTGGATTTTGATATTATCATGCTGGACATCAAAATGCCCTACATGAACGGGCTGCAGGCTGCCAGGAAAATCCGGGAATCCAATCAGACGGTGGTAATTGTCTTTGTTACCAACATGCAGCAGTATGCAATCCGGGGATATGAAGTCGAAGCAACCGACTTTCTGATCAAGCCGCTGTCCTACAATGTGTTCAAGGTGAAATTCGATCGGATCCTGTCGCTGGCCGTCCGGCATCAGGAACAGTCTGTTCCCATCAAGATCAACCGCAGCATCCACCTGATCAAGCTGTCCGACCTCTTCCTTGTGGAAAGCGACAAACACAAGCTGATTTACCATACTGCATCCGGCGACTATGAAACCTGGGGAACCATGAAAGAGGTCTGCGACAGTCTGGAAGGCCGGGGCTTTGCCCTGTGCAACAGCAGCTGCCTGGTCAACCTGCGGTATGTGGACTCTCTAGACAGCAACAATGTCTATGTGAAAGATGTGGCCTATCCCATCAGCCGTCTCAAGCGCAAGAGTTTTCTGGCCGCGCTGACGTTGGTATAGGTATTATCCCGGATTTCGGAGGGCTCCATGATTGTCATTCAAGCCATAGCAAGGTATTTCTGCGATTATAATGTCAGCCTTTTCCTGTTCGGTCTCTCGTTTCTGAGTCCGTATCCTCTTCGGAAAAACAGGATCTGGCTGCTTCTGACTGGCGGAACGGTATTCCTGTTCCTGCCCAATATTTTCCGATGGGCGGCCCAGACCAGTTTCTATTCCGGTCCCTGGTTCATGATTGGATGGTACAGCATCAGCTATGTTTTTCTCCTTGGATGCCTGTTCCTGCTGTGTAATTTCACCTTCCGCATTTCCGCAAAAGAACTGATTCTCATTCTTGGCTGTTCCTATCTGCTCCAGAATATCGTTTACAACTTCTATGTCATCCTTTCCCAGGCGCTCCCCGATCTGGCCCCTTTGATTTACAGCATCGCAAACCTGATCGTCACCCTGGGGACCGCCGCCGGGATCTTTGTCTCGGCACAGAGACAGGTTATCAAGTTCGATGTGGAGAAAATCAACTCCCGGGTGATTTTTGGTCTGGTCATCGCCGTCATCCTGCTGCTCACCGTCATTTCTCAGCGCTTTGACTACGACGATCCTGAAAACGTCCTGCAGATCGGAATTTCCCTGTACGCCGAGATCTCTTCCATCCTGCTGCTGATCATTCTGATCGCGACGTCATGAACGAGCTTTTCAAAAAAGCGGAAAAGCAGTACCAGATTTCCCGCGACAACGTGGAGTACATCAATGAAAAGGTCCACGACCTCAAACATCAGGCTGCGGCGCTCAAGCAGCTTGTGATGCAGAACAACTGCAGCCCTGAAATCCGGGAAAAATATGCGGACCTGGAAAAGGTGATTCAGGTTTACAACAACACAGTGCTGACGGGGAACGGCGTGCTGAATGCACTGCTGACCGAGGAAGAACACCTGTGCAGAAAGAATAACGTTCAGTTCGACTTTTCCATCAACGGGGAGACCTTGGATTTCATCGACCCGGTTGACCTGTACATTCTCTTTGGCAACGCCCTGGACAACGCCATCGAGAGTGTCATCAAAATCGAGGACCCTTCCAAACGGGTGATCTCCATCCACCTCAGCAGAAAGGGAAACCTGATCCACATCGAGTTTCTCAACCCCTACACTGG
>JAHZHS010000150.1 GCA_019420135.1 Oscillospiraceae bacterium
GGAGGGGCAGACGCTGACCGCCGGCGGGGACGGTGTCCTCACCCTGGACCTTGCCCCGTACAGCGGGAAACTGTATCTCTGGACGCCGGACGATCCCGCCTGATGCCCCGCCCTTTTCCGGAAAAACCAAAACAGCAAAAACAGCCGCCTTTCCCGGTCGGGAAAGGCGGCTGTCTCATGTTTCAGGGAAAAAACTGCCCGGCGGAGAAGCCCGCAGGGAAACGCGTCACAGCGGGGCGATGTCAAACTTGTAGACCGTCGTCTCGTCGTAGGTCTGCTTGGGCAGCAGGGTGGCGTCGGGGAAATCGGGATGGTTGGGGCTGTCGGGGCAGTTCTGTGTCTCCAGACAGACAGCATCCCGGGCACTGTAATGGGCGCCGTCCTTGCAGTCGGTGGAGGGGTCCAGATAGTTGGCCGAGTACAGCTGCACCGCGGGCTGGGTGGTCAGCGTCTCCATGCGGATGCCGGTCTCGGGTCCCACCAGCCAGGCGGCGTGGCGAAGCCCCGTGTCGGGCAGCAGATAGCAATGGTCGTAGCCCTTGCCCTGGACCAGGGCGGGGTAGTCCTCCCCGATGTCCCGGCCGATGGTTTTCTCCTCATTGAAGTCCATGGGGGTGTCGGCCACGGGAATCCGACGGCCGGTGGGAATGCTGGCGTCGTCGGTCTCCAGATAGGCGGGGCTTTCCAGAGAAAGGCGGTGGCCCAGCACGCTGCCGGAGGCGTGGCCGTTGAGGTTGAAGTAGCTGTGGTTGGTGATGTTGACCACGGTGGGGGCGTCGGTGGTGGCGTAGTACCGGACGACCAGGCCGCTGCCCGCCAGGGAATACTGGACTTCCAGCTGCATGTTGCCGGGGAAGCCGTCAGTGCCGTCGGGGCTTTCCGCCGTCAGGCTGACGGCATCCTCCCCGGGGATGGCCTCCATGGAAAACACGGTGCGGTTGAAGCCGTGCAGGCCGCTGTGCAGACAGTTGCCCCGCTGGTTGGCGGTGACGTGGTATTCCTGCTCGTACAGATAGAAGCGTGCACCGCCGATGCGGTTGGCATAGCGACCCACCACGGCGCCCATGGCATCGCCCGAGTTGAGCTCGTAGTCGGGCACGGTGGGATAGCCCAGCACCACGTCCACCGGATTGCCGCGGCGGTCCGCCACCAGGATGCGGTGGAGGATGGCGGCATAGCTGAGGATGTGCACTTCCAGTTTATCGTTTTTCAGCACGGCCTTCTGGATGGGGGTGCCGTCGGTGGCACGGCCGAAATTGGAAATCGTGACAGACATCCGGGATTACCTCCTCTCGCGGCAGAAGCTGCCGCCTGATTTCTCTTTCTCTTGGTTGGGGGGAGAGGGGACAGGCGGGGGCGGATCAGCCCTCGGTGCCGTCCTCCTTTTCCGCCTCGTCGGCGTGTTCCAGGTCGTAGCGGATACTCTCGGCCACGGCGCCGGTGCCGTAGTTGAGCATGCGGTTGATGCGGGAAACGGTGGCGCTGGAAGCGCCGGTCTCCCGACGGATCTCGGCGTAGACCTTGCCCTGCAGAAGGCAGCCGGCCACATCGTAGCGCTGTTCCAGGGCGCGCAGTTCGGTCACGGCGCAGAGATCGTCAAAAAAGCGGATGCAGTCCTCCAGATTGTCCAGGCGGAGGATGGCCTGATACAGCGCAAGGCTGTGCGGGTCCCGGGAACCGGGTGTCTGAGTGCGCATGGGCGTCTCCTTACAAAGCGCCCCGCCAAAGCCGGGCTGTGACGGGGCGGGAATGATTTGCCCGATGGTGCAGCACACCCGGGCAGGTTATCTTTATTCTAACAATATGTACAGTTCAAGTCAAGGAGGAAGGGGGGACTTTTGGGCGCAATCACGGCTAAAACGGGGTTTTGCACCTGTAAAATATTTTGCCGTGAAAGAGGGTGAATTTTTCGCTTTGACGCGGCAAAGTGCGGTTGCCCGGCGAGGGTCTATGTGGTATCATAATGTGGTAACTGCACGCGTTGCGGACGCGGCAGAACTGAGGGGGATTTTTAAAAATGCGGAATACACTTTCAGCCATGCGCGGCCGCGCAGGGCTTATTGTCTGTGCGGCTGTTGTCGGCGTGATGGCAGGCGTGCTGGATGCGGTGTTCGGCCGGGGCATCCTGCTGTGCACCGACGTGCGGGAGGCCTGGCCGCAGCTCATGCTGCTGCTGCCTGCGGGCGGTGCACTCATCTGTTTTTGCTACGACCGGTTCGGCGGGGACTGCCGCCGGGGTATGGGGCTGGTTTTTGAGACAGCCGACGCCCTGCGGGATCACGTCCCCACCCGGCTCATCCCCATGGCCATCGTCTCCACCTGGATCACCCATCTGCTGGGCGGCAGCGTGGGCCGGGAGGGCGTTGCGGTGCAGATCAGCACCTCGGCGGCGGGGCTCATCATGCCTCACCTGCCCGACGCCCGCGCCCGGCGCCATCTGCTCATGGCGGCGGTGGCTGCCGGCTTTGCGGGGCTGTTCCGCACGCCGGTGGGCGCCATCTTCTTTGCCATGGAGCTCTTCCACGTGGGCATGATGGAATATGCCGCTCTGCTGCCTGCGGCGGTGGCGGCCTTCATCGCCAGCGCGGTGAGCGGTGCCCTGGGCCTTGCCCGGGGCGGCGCCCTGCTGACCTGCGGCGTGCCGGAACTCACCCTGCCCACCCTGGGCGCCCTGGTGGTGCTGGGCATCGCCAGCGGCCTGGCAGGACGGCTGTTCGTCTTTCTGCTCCATGGGCTCAAGGACCGGTTGGGCCGGCTTTTGCCCAACGCCTATCTGCGCATTGTGCTGGTGGGTGCCTTTGTGGCGGTGTTCGGCCTGCTGACGGCGGGGCGCTACAACGGCCTGAGCACCGGCCTTTCCAACGCCGCCCTGGCCGGACAGCCCCTCTATGCCTGGGACTGGCTGGTCAAGCTGGCCCTGACCGCCCTCTGCCTGGCCGCGGGCTATCAGGGCGGTGAGGTCGCGCCGCTGTTCACCATCGGTGCCTCCCTGGGCGTCGTGGTGGGCGGCTTTGTGGGCCTGCCCCTGCCGCTGTGCGCCGCCCTGGCCTATGCGGCGGTGTTCGGGTCGGGCACCAACACGCTTGTGGCCCCTGTGCTGGTGGGCATGGAACTGTTCGGCGGTCAGTATTTCGGCTGCTTTTTCCTGGTAAGCCTTGTGGCCTACGCCTGCAACGGCAACCACTCGATCTATCCGCAGCACGCGCTGCCGGATTTCTGGAAGGACGGCGCTGCCTGCGCCTCCGGGGAGGATACACACTGATGGAAACAATGCTTGTGATTCTGCTGGTCCTGGCTGTGGCGGGGGACGTCATGCTGGCCGTGGCCCTGGTGCGCCTCTTCCGCAGCCGGGAACAGGGGAGCGATGACAGCCAGCTGCTGCGCTCGGTGCAGGACTGCGTGGAGCAGGAGACCGAGGTCCTGGCCGATCAGCTGCGGGCCATGCAGGGGGAGATCGGCCGCAACACGGTATCTTCCCTGCGGGACCTGGGCACCATGCTGGCCGAGACCCAGCGCCAGGGGGCATCGGCCTCCACGGCCCGGCTGGAGAGCATTGACCGGGCAGGTGCCGCCCGCCAGAAAGCCGCCAACGACGCGGTGGTGGCCCAGCTGTCCATGCTGGAGACCCGGCTGAAAAACCTGGAAGACTCCAACGCCGCCCGTCTGGACGGGGTGCGCGGGGCGCTGATCCAGGGCATGAACGCCATCCGCACCGACAACAACCGCAAGCTGGACGAGATCCGTGGCACGGTGGATGAAAAATTGCAGGACACCCTGCAAAAGCGGATCTCCGAGTCCTTCCGCACCGTCAGCAGCCAGCTGGAACAGGTGTACAAGGGCCTGGGTGAGATGCAGTCCCTGGCCGCCGACGTGGGCAGCCTGAAACAGGTGCTCAGCGGGGTCAAGACACGGGGCATCCTGGGCGAAGTCCAGCTGGGGTCCATCCTCCAGGAGATCCTGGCCCCCGGCCAGTACGAGGAGAACGTGGCCACCGTGCCGGGCAGCAGCAACCGGGTGGAATTCGCGGTGCGGCTGCCCGGGCGGGACGGCACCGTCTACCTGCCCATCGACGCCAAGTTCCCCGGGGATACCTACGCCCAGCTGCAGGCGGCCCGGGAATCCGGCGACGCGGCGGCGGTGGCGGCGGCAGCCAAGCGGCTGGACACCGTCCTGCGCCAGGAGGCCAAGGACATCCACGACAAGTACATCGAGGTTCCCTACACCACCAACTTCGGCGTGCTGTTCCTACCCTTTGAGGGGCTCTACGCCGAGGTGGTCAACAGCGGCGTGACCGAGACGCTGCAGCGTGACTACCAGATCAGCGTGGCGGGCCCCTCCACCATGGCGGCGCTGCTCAACGCATTGCAGATGGGCTTCCGCACTCTGGCCATCCAGAAGCGCTCCGGCGAGGTCTGGACGGTGCTGGGAGCGGTCAAGACCGAGTTTGAAAAGTTCGGCGCCGGCCTGCAGGCCATGCAGCGCCACCTCAACCAGACGGGCAATGACCTGGAGGAGCTCATCGGCACCCGCAGCCGGGCCATCACCCGCAAGCTGGAACAGGTGCAGCAGCTGGACCCCGGGGAGGCCGAGGACCTGCTGGGCCTGGCCGACGCGGTGCGCCCCGTGCCCCGGGAGTCCGCGGCGTCGTCCCTCCCGGAGCCTGCCCCGGAAGCGGCTCCCACGCCCGCCCCGGGGTCTGCCGCCGCGCCTGCCGCCGTAGCCACACCCCGCCTGCGCCGCCGCAGCGACAATGAATCCCTGAGCTGAAAAATTGTACGAATCCGTGCAGATAACCGATGATTTGCCCCCGCCCCCTGTGTTATACTATACTTACACAAAGGACCTGCGCGGCACCTCCGCGCGAAAGGA
>JAHZHS010000151.1 GCA_019420135.1 Oscillospiraceae bacterium
CCGGATCGACCAGTTCAACCAGGCCCTCGCCAAGATGTGTGAGGACAATGGATACAAATACCTTAACGCCGCCGAGGTGCTGAAAAACCGCAGCGGCTATGCCGAGAGCGCCTACACCGGCAAGGATGACGGCCTGCTGACCTCCTCAGGTGTCAACGCTTATCTGGACTACGTCACCACCCATGCCTACGATGCCGAGGACCGCCGTCCCGATACCAACGACATTCCCCGCCGCGCTGCCGAGGCAGCCGACAAGAAGGAGGAGACCGCCACCCCCACGCCCACGCCGGTGCGCTACACCGTCAGCTACAAGGCGGAGGCGGGCAAGGGCACCCTCTCCGGCAACGATCAGACCGGAGCCTCCTCACTGGAGGTTGAGGTCGGCGAAAATGACACCGTTACCGTCACTGCCGTTGCCGCGGAAGGCTATACCTTCTACAAGTGGGACGACGGCCAGACCAATCCCAAGCGCGTTGACGTTGTGACCAAGGATATCTCGGTCACGGCGCTGTTCAACGACGCCCGTGTGGCCATGACGCTGGACAAGGGCGATACCACCCTGACGGTAGGGGAGAGCGTCACCTTCAATGCTTCGGTCACTCTGGGCGGCAAGGAGTACAGCAACCAGAATGTCCAGTGGGCAATCAACGATGAGCTGGAGCAGAACGGCGGCAGCTTTACCTTCACCCCGTCTGCGGCCGGCACTTACAAGCTGAAGGCAGGCATCGAGGTCAACGGCGGCCGTGCCGAGGTCACCGTGAACATTACGGTCAATGCGGCCCCCACCAAGATTACCCTGACTGCACCCACCTCCATGACGGCGGGCACCAGTACGACGCTGAGTGCCAGCGTGGAAAACGGCTCCGGGGACACCACCTGGTCCTGCCCGCAGCAGCCGGGATGGTCGGCCACCGGAAACCAGGTGCAGTTCAGCGCCTCCCAGCCGGGCCGTTACTATGTGCAGGCGACCAACAACGGGGTCACGGCTGAGCTGGCCATTGAGGTCACCGCGGCACCCACGCCGACCCCCGCACCGACCCCCACGCCTGCCCCGAACCCGGGCAATGGCGGGGACAATCCCCAGGGCGGCTGATACCGGCCCCGGACACAGATCTTAGGAGCAAACAATGGCAAATTACACCTGTCTTTTGCTGGATGTGGATAACACCCTTCTGGATTTTGACGCTGCCGAGCGCCAGGCCCTGACCGATACGCTGCAGCAGTATGATCTGCCCCACGACGCCCAGGCCTGCGATACCTATCACGAGGTCAACCGCAAGCTGTGGACCAGCCTGGCCAAAGGCGAACTGAACAAAAACAAGCTGTTTGCGGTGCGGTTTGCCCGCTTCATGCAGGCGATGCAGCTGCCCGATACCGGCAACAGCCGGGAGATCAACGACTACTACGAGGACCAGCTGGCCTTGCACGCCGAGGTCTTGCCCGGCGCCCTCACGGCGCTGGAGGAACTGGCCGAGGTGGCCACGCTGGCGATTGTCTCCAACGGTGCAACCAAGGTCCAGCAATCTCGCATCAAGGCATCCGGCATTGACCGCTATATGGACGGGATCTATATCTCGGAACATCTGGGGGCGGCAAAGCCCTCGGCCAAGCTGTTCGATCTGGTGCTGAAGGACCTGGGCATCACCAACCGCAGCCGGGTGCTGGTGGGGGGGGATGACCTTCACGCCGACATGAAGTGCGGCATCAATGGGGGGCTGGATACCTGCTGGGTCAACTTTACCGGCAGTGAGAACGATACTGACATTCACCCCAAGTACACCATCGGTTCTTATGAGGAACTTTACCGCATTGTGATGGAACCGGAGGAACTGGAAAATATTGGCGTGCGCAACCGCCGCCATCGAAATGACCTGTAACCAACGGGCGGCAGGTCCCGCACTGTGCCGCTGCATCCATGTGTGCAGCGGCACAATTTTGGCCTGATAATGCACCGTGAAGAGGGATGGAGAAAGAGAAGATATGCTCATCGAATTACAAAGCCTGGGAAAGAGCTTTGGCGAACATGAAGTGCTGCGCGATGTGACCGCCAGTGTAGAGAAAGGCGACCGCATCGGCATCATCGGAGCCAACGGCACCGGCAAGACGACGCTCTTGCGGATCCTCTGCGGCCAGAGCCAGCCCGATGCGGGCAGTGCCGACTTTGCCGCGGGAGCAACCTGCGGTTACCTGGAACAGACCGCCCACCTGGACCCCGCGGCCACCGTTTATGACACGGCAAAGGAGTCCTTCCGCCCTGCCCTGGATGCCATGGCAAAGCTGGAGACGCTGCAAAAGCAATTGGCAGCCAATCCGGGAGATGCAGGGATTGCAGGGGAGATGGAGCACTGCACCGCCGTCATTGATGCCATGGACGCCTACAATATGGACACCCAAATCCGCAAGATGCTCAACGGCATGGGCTTCCCCGCGGACACCTGGCAGAAAAAGGCCGGAGTGCTCTCGGGCGGGGAACAGACCCGCCTGCGGCTGGCAGGTCTGCTGCTGCGCCAGCCGGACATCCTGATCCTGGACGAGCCCACCAACCACCTGGACATCGAGACCATGGCCTGGCTGGAGACCTACCTCAAGACCTGCCGCGGCGCCGTGCTGGTGGTCAGCCATGACCGCTATTTCCTGGATGCGGTCTGCACCAAGATCTGGGAACTGCGGGAAAAGACCATCCAGGTCTACCGCGGCAACTATTCCGCCTACCTGCCCCAGCGCCAGGCTGCCGACGAGCGCCGTCAGAAACAGCATGACGCCGATGTGGAGAAGGCCGCCAAACTGCAGGATTACATCGACCGCAACCTGGTGCGTGCCTCCACCACCAAGATGGCCCAGAGCCGCCGCAAGCAGCTGGAAAAGATGGAGATCACCGCCGCCCCCGTCAACGAGGCCCGGGATCTCAACTTCCGCTTTGAGTACGATATTGAGCCCTACGACGAGCTTGTCACCATGAAGGACATCAATATCCGCATCGGGGAGCGGACCCTGGTCAAAGACCTCAACTACGTGGTCCACCGGGGGGACAAGCTGGTCATTGCCGGCCCCAACGGCACCGGAAAGTCCACCCTTCTGCAGGTGTTGGACGGCAAGCGCCGTCCCTCCGGCGGCATGATCCGTCTGGGCGGCGGGGCCCGGACGGGTATCTTCACCCAGCAGCAGGCCCGGCGGATCGGCCGGGTCATCGACGCCATCTGGGACAAGTATCCCCGCTTCACCGAGCTGGAGGTCCGCAGCCATCTGGCGAGGTTCGGCTTCCGCGGGGAGGAGGTCTTCAAGGACTGTGCCTCCCTCTCGGGCGGCGAGCTGGCCCGTCTGCGCTTTGCCGAGCTGGCCCTGGAACGCCCCAACCTGATGTTTTTGGACGAGCCCACCAACCACCTGGACATTTATGTGCGGGAAAGCCTGACCCAGGCCCTGGCGTCCTACACCGGTACGCTGCTGCTGGTCACCCATGACCGCTACCTCATGCAGACACTGGGCTGCCCCATCCTCTACCTGGAAGACGGAGACACTACCTTCTACCGCGACTTTGCCGCCCTGCGGGACAAGGACACCGCAGCCCAGACACCTGCCCGCACCGAAACCGAAAAGCCCCAGCGCCAGGCCTACGGCAAGGAACAGCGCCGCCGCCGGGCCGAGGTCCGCGCTCGCATCAAGGCTGTGGAGACCGAGATCGAGGAGCTGGGGGCCCATATTGTTGAGCTGGAAAATGAGCTCAACGACCCCGAAGTGCTGCGCGACCATCTGGTTGTCCGGGACAAATGCGATGATCTGGAGGACACCCGGTTCCACCAGCAGGAACTGTTTGACGAGTGGGAAAAGCTTCTGGAGGAACAGGAACGCTTTGAAGCCGAGGACGGCGCCGAGTCCTGATGCCCGTTCCAGCGGCAGATTTTACAACTCTGTTGTCTATCTGTAACTTGTAATCTGCGCAAAAAGCGATATACTTACATAATAAGTGTTGTTTTGTCCATATGCATACGCAGGTGGACGATACCGATCACAGCAGGCCGCCCGGGCGAGTTGCTGGTGCCTGCCATGAAAAAACGGGGATAGACTTTGAAAACCAAGATCATCATTGCAACACACAAGCCCTACTGGGTGCCGGATGATCCGGTTTACCTGCCGGTGCAGATGGGCCATGCCATCCATCCCGACATCGGCTATGTCGGTGACGATACGGGCGAGAATATCTCGGACAAAAACTGGAATTACTGCGAATTGACGGGGCTGTACTGGGCGGTACACAACATTGACGCCGACTTTATCGGCATTGTGCATTACCGCCGCTATTTCGGCAGCCGCCGCCATCGTTTTGCACCCAAAAAGCAGCGGGTCATCTCGGGGGACGAGCTGAACGAGATCCTGCAGCACACCAACGTCATCCTGCCCAAACAGCGGCACTATTATATTGAAACGAACTATACACAGTATATCCATGCCCATCACAAGCAGGACCTGGTGGTAACCCGCCGTATCATCGAGCGCAAATGCCCTGAGTATTTGCCTGCCTATGACATGTATATGTCCAAGACCCACGGGCACCACTTCAATATGTTCGTCATGCGCAAAGAACTGCTGGAACATTACAGCACCTGGCTGTTTGACATTCTGTTTGAACTGGAACGGGAACTGGACATTTCAGGGTATTCCACCAACGACAAGCGGGTGTTCGGCTTTGTCAGTGAGCGCCTGCTGGATGCCTGGCTCATCACCAACCGCATTTCCTACGAGGAACTGGATGTGGTGTATATGGAGAGCCAGCACTGGCTGCGCAAAGGCTCTGCCTTTCTGATGCGCAAGCTGTTCCCCAAAAAGCAGAAGGAGTAATATGCTATGCAATCCA
>JAHZHS010000152.1 GCA_019420135.1 Oscillospiraceae bacterium
GCATCTGCAGGGGCAGCATTGTCTGCCGGTTGGCAGGTACATCCTGCCGCCTTCCTCTTACCACAGATGGGGCATAGGCCAAGACAATCGGGACTGCACAGCAGCACCCGCGGAACTGCAAGGAGAATCTCCTGATATACCAGTTCCTCTACGTCCAGCAATCCTTTTTCGTCCAGGGGAAGCTCAAAATCCTCATCGGTGAGATCCTGGGGGCGAACGGTGTACTCCTGAGCGATATTATAGGTTTCCTGCACCGGCGCAAGGCAACGGGCACATTCTGCATCCGCTTTGGCTTCGGCCTGCAAGGTGATGTGTACCCCTTCCGGGATACGCTCAGCCGAAAAAGTACCGGCAACAGGTTCGTTTACCTGGTAGCCGGGAAAATCTGCCCGGGAAAGATCAAACGAAAACGACGCTGTATAAGGGGTTTTCGCTGTTTCCAGGAACTTTTGCAGATGAAATCGCATAGTACACCTCAAAGGTTGCTTATCTAGTATACACAAGCAAGGTGTGCTTGTCAACAAAATTTTCAAAAAAATTTGTACAAATAAGACAGCCCGGGGGTTCAGGGCCATCCCGAAGATGCTGTTTGAGAAAAACAGGCCGGATACTTTATATAGTATATCATACCGCAGGCGGGGCATCAATCCCCTGCCCCGGATTTACGCCTTGGCAAGGGAAGGCTGGCGGCTGCGTTTGTGCAGCATATGAACAAACAGAATGCCGCCCACAATGGAGGCGAACAGCGACCCCGCCGGGGATGCCAGGCCCATGGCGTACAGACTGTCGGGGAAGCAGACTGAGGCCAGATAGGCTCCCGGGATGCGGATGAGCAGCGTTGCCGTGAAATTCCACAGGAAAGTCGCGAAAGACCGGCTGTAAGCACAGAAGTAACCGCAGAAGCAGAAGTTGACCCCGGCAAAGATGCAGTCGGTCACATAGGTGCGCAGATATTGGGCCCCCATGCGGATGACCTCGGCGTCCCCGTTGGCGAACAGGGCGACGAGCTGTTCCGGAACGATCTGACAGACCAGGGCCGCAATGCAGCCAAAGCCCACACAGATGGTCATACCATAGCGCAGCACCTTGAGGCCCTGATCGTGGCGGCCCGCGCCGATATTCTGGGCCGTGAGGGCCGACACCGACGAGAGCATGGCCGACGGCACAAGGAAAAGAAAGCTGATGATCTTTTCCACAATGCCCACACCGGTGGCTGTGACCAGGCCTCGGCGATTGGCAATGATGGTGATGACAATGAAGGAGATCTGGATGAAGCCGTCCTGCACCGCAATGGGCAGGCCCACCTTGGCAATGCCGGTAAGGATCTTGCCGCGAGGGCGGAAATCCGCCCTGGTGAGAGGGACTCCGATTCCCTTTTTGCGCAGCATGACCAGGGACAGTACTACGCTGACCGCCTGGGACAGCACCGTACCCAAGGCCGCACCCGCAGCTCCCATGGCCAGCGGTCCGATGAAGATCACGTCCAGCAGGATATTGACAACGCCTGCCACCGCAATGAAGTACATGGGACTCCTGGAATCCCCCAGGCCGCGGAAGATACTGCTCAGGACATTATAGGCCGTGATGAAGGGGCAGCCGAGGAAGCAAATCATCAGATAGCTGCGGGTCTGGTCGACGGCCTCGGCCGGGGTGGACAGCACCGAGATGATGCCGTCTGCCGCAAAGAGCAGCACCACCGTACCCAGGACCGCCACCGCCGTAAAGAGCAGCACCGTGCCGCCAATGGCCCGGGCAGCCAGGGTCTTGTCCTTGGACCCCACCGCCCGGCTGATCATGACGGTGGTGCCCATGGTCAGGCCCACCACGACTACCGTGATCATATGGGTGACCTGGCTGCCGATGGATACCGCCGAGATAGCCGCCGCGCCGTTGAATCGCCCGGTGATGAACAGGTCCGCCAACCCATAGAAAGTCTGGAGGAAACAGGACAGCAGATACGGAATGGAAAACAAGAGCAGATTGTGCAGCACATTTCCCTGGGTCAGATCCCGCTGCATTTTACCCCACCGCCTTATGAATAAAATGATACAGTATTATGCTAACAAATCCGACGGCAGTTGGCAAACGAATCTTTTTGGTTGATTCAGCACTTATTTTCATGGATATCGTCGAGAAGCGCCTGCAGCTCCGGCCTAACACAAGACGGCTGATACAAAAGCTGCACCGTTTCCGACAAAGAGTCGTCGGTTTTTATGAAGCACAAATTTTCATACTCAGGCCGGGCCTTGGCGGGAATGATGGCAAAGCCACGGGAGAGGTTGACCATCAAAAGCTGCTGGGCATAGCCGGAGACCACCAGCACATCGGGGAATTCCACCCCGTAGATGCGGCGCAGGTTTTCCCGGCAGAAAGCCTGGTATTCGGTCTCGGCCGTCTTGGTGATGAGGGGATACTCCGCCACCACCTGTGCCACCGAACCGCACCGGTCAAGGAGTTCCCGGGAGCAGGCAAGGGATTCCTCGATGCGCAGCAGGTCGATGCGGGTCATGTCCTCCACCCGGCTTTCCCGGAAGGTGAGAATGTTGGGACAGATCACCGCGTCGATGCGATGGTGACGCAGATCCGCCAGCAGGCGGGATTCGTCGCCAAAGGAAAAGTAGGCCGCAATGTCCGGGTTGGCCAGCTCAAAGCTGCGCAAAAAGGGAAAGTCCTCGTAATCGGTGGTGATCATGCCGATATGCAGTTCATGGGCGTTTTCCCGGCCGACCTCCCGGCACAGATCCTTATACTGCCGCATGATGGTTTTCATCCCGTCGTAAAAGCGCTGGCCCTGGGGCGTCAGCCGGGCGGTGCGCCCGGTGCGGACAAACAGTTCGCAGCCCAGCTCGGTTTCCAGCACCGAGATATACTTGCTCATGGTCGTCTGGGCAATATGGCACAGTTCCGCTGCGCGGGTAAAGTTCTGCTGCTCCGCCGCACGGAAAAAATAGTGGATCTTGTTGATGTCCATGACCGCTCCCCCTCCCCGCCACAGGTGCGGCGGGAATTCTATATGATATACATTATAACAGCCACCGGAAAACAAGTACAGACAGGGCGGGTTGCCGGGATACAGAATGCGGGTACAAAAAAAATTTCAAAAAAATTGAAAAAAGGGCTTGCATTTTGAAAATCCCTTTGCTATAATAATCAAGCACTCAGCGAGCGGCGCTGGTGAGTGCGAAAAGAATATGGGAGCTTTCCCGAGTGGCCAATGGGGACAGACTGTAAATCTGCTGCGTAATGCTTCGGTGGTTCGAATCCACCAGCTCCCACCAAAATCCTGAATGCTTACGCATTCAGGATTTTTTTGCGCCGTTTTTTCGGGTATCTGTGACTCTATATTTTGCGGATAGGAGATCGGAGTATCATGTCAAAAATCGTTGCACGCTGCATTGCCTTTGTGAAGCAGGAAGCAGTTTTGTCCATTGCGGCCGCCCTGGCCATATTGTCCGCCTTTTTTGTCCCACCCAGTGCCGAGTACCTTTCCTACATCGACTGGCACACTCTGACTTTGCTGTTCAGCCTGATGGCCGTGGTCAAGGGATTCCAGAACGGCGGCGTCTTTCTCTATCTGGGCAACGCCCTGCTGCACCGCACCACCACCTCCCGCCAGCTGTTGTTGGTGCTGGTGTTTCTGCCTTTCTTTTTCAGCATGCTCATCACCAACGATGTCTCCCTCATCACCTTTGTACCCTTTGGCATCACGGTGCTGCGCATGGCCGGCCAGGAACGGCTGGTCATTCCCCTGGTAGTGCTTCAGACCGCAGCCGCCAACCTGGGCAGCATGCTCACCCCCATGGGCAATCCCCAGAACCTCTATCTCTACACCCAGTCGGGCATGAGCTTCGGCGCGCTGTGCCTGCTGATGCTTCCCTATGTTGCCCTGTCCGGCATCTGCCTGGCTGTGATCGCTGTGGTCTGCCGCTCGGACGCCATCCCCACCGTCTCGGTGCCTGCAACGCTGGGCAGTCCCAAGTATCTGGGCTGCTGTGCGGCCGGGCTGGTTCTCTGCCTGCTGGGCATTTTCAAACTGCTCTCCCCTGTCTGGATCGCTGCCATCGTGCTGGTGTTCCTGCTCCTGACCGACCGCCGCATCCTGGCACAGGTGGACTACTCCCTGCTGGGTACCTTCATCGCTTTCTTCATCTTCATCGGCAATGTGGGCAATATTCCGGCTTTCCGGGATTTGCTCGCTTCCCTCATCACCGGCCACGTGGAGGGCGTCGCCGTACTGGCCAGCCAGATTATCAGCAACGTCCCCGCGGCTCTGCTGCTGTCCGGCTTCACCTCCGACTGGAACGCCCTCATCATCGGCTGCAACCTGGGCGGCCTGGGCACCCTGATCGCCTCCATGGCCAGCTTGATTTCCTACAAGCAGGTCGCCCGCGAGTATCCCGCCCTGCGGCAGAAATACTTCCTGTGGTTCACTGTCTGCAATGTAGCTCTGCTGGCACTGCTGCTGGCCGCGGATTTTGTGCTGTAATATGCCTTGGTTTCCTGTCCGCTCAAAGGAGGTCCGCCGTATGAATTCCACCGCCGAATCCAGACAGCTCTGGAAAAAGATCTTTACCCTTTTGCCCCAGCGGCAGAAGCTGGGATTTTTCGTCATCCTCCTCATCCTTGCCGTGTCGGCGGGGCTGAGCCAGGTCACTCCCCTGGCCATCGGGTATCTGACCGACCATGTGCTGGCCCAGAAAAATATTGCCTTTGCCTCGGTGGTGCCCATCCTGCTGGCCATTCTGCTGGTCAATGTGGTCAATGAGGTCATCAAGGTCAGCCG
>JAHZHS010000153.1 GCA_019420135.1 Oscillospiraceae bacterium
CAACAAGGAGAACAGATGTGAAGCAGCAGGACATCGGCATTGATCTGGGAACGACATCCATCATCATTGCCACCGAAAAACAGGGCGTCGTCTTTTCCCAGCCCAGCATCGGCGCGGTGGATACCCGCACCGGTTCCATTGTGGCGGTAGGGGACCAGGCCCTGCGCATGGTGGGACGGGTGCCCTCCTATATTGAGCTGATCCGTCCGCTGCGGGACGGCGTCATCCAGGATCACCGCATGACCCATGAGCTGATTGTGCGCTTTATCAACGAGGTCTGCCGCTCCCGCATCCGGCGTCCCCGGGTGGCGGTCTGTGTCCCGGCGGCCATCACCGGTATCGAGGCCGATGCGGTGGTGGAGGCCGTCATGTCGGCAGGGGCGCGCCAGGTCTATCTGGTGGACGAGCCGGTTGCCGCGGCACTGGGGGCGGGGCTGGATATCCGCCAGCCCCGGGGATGCATGGTCATCGACATCGGCGGCGGCTCCACCGACATCGCGGTCATCAGCATGGGCGGACGTGTCCGGGCGGCCAGCGTCCCGGTGGCAGGCAATGCCTTTGACAACTGCATTGCCCAGTGCGTGCAGGAAAAATATGGCCTTGCCATCGGCCCCGCCACCGCCGAACAGCTGAAAAAACAGGTAGCCAGCTGCTCCGACGGAGACTTTGAGGGCATCATGGAGGTGCGCGGCCATTCCTGGCAGACCAACCTTCCTGCCCGGCAGCTCGTCTATACCCGGGATTTGTACGAGCCGGTGCGGGAACTGGTGGCCCGCATTGCCTCGGCGGCCCGCAGCGTGCTGGAAAGTACGCCCCCCGAACTGGCTGCGGATGTCTCCCAGACCGGTGTACTGCTGACCGGCGGCGGTTCCATGCTGCGGGGACTGCCCGGGTACCTGGCGGGCATCCTGCGGGTCAATGTGGCCATCGCCCCCGATCCCCTCAACTGTGTGGCCCGGGGCACGGCAGCCAGCCTGTCCCTGGGCTCCCAGCTGACGGCGGGTTTCCGGGATGCCACGCCCAAGGTCTGGCACCCCATCCTGTAAGAGATTTGCCCGAACGTGACTCCGTGACTGGATGCCGCGACCACATCCTGCCGCAAGGAGGTGCTCACCATGTCCGAATCCGAACACAAAACCGGCCAGCCGTCCGCACCCCAAAAATCCCGCGGCCAATGGCTGTGGCTCAAACTCTATCTGCCCGTCTGGGTGGTTTGCGCCGCCTGGTACTGGCTGGGCATGGGCGGCGGCGGATGGATCATGGCATACGGTATCCTGGCGCTGCGGATTTTGCTGCCGCTGGCAACCCTGGCGTCAGCCGTCGCCATGGGCTGGCAGAGAGAGTGGAGGCTTTGGCGGTGGGGTGCACTGGTCTTGCTGCCCGCCCTGTACGGACTGCATATTCTGGTCACCACATCCCTGTCCACGGTGCTGGGGATTACAAAGATTGCCCCCGTGGGCCCTGCCGTGATGGTCAGCCCGCTGATTCTCACGTTTTTGGGGCTGCTGATGGGCATGGGGGCACGTGCCCTGCAGGACAAAGCCCGGGCCCACCGCTCCTCCCGCAGGTGAGGATTGCCCCATAAAAGTTACAACTGTAAATCGCGCCCGGAGCCTTTTCGCCGGGCGCGATTTATGCTATACTAAGCTGATAGCGATTTTTGGCGGCGGACGCCCTGCAGGGCGCCCGGGCTGCCTTTCCGGCGGGGCGGAAAAGACCGCTCCGCGGCACACTTTGAAACCCGGAGAGGACGGAACGAATCACCCATGTCCGATACACATTCCAACGATTATTTTTCTCTGCGTGACCGGTATATTGCGGCGCGCTTTCCCCGGCTCAACAGCGTGCAGCAGCAGGCTGTTTTCTGCACCGAGGGCCCGCTTCTGATCCTGGCGGGCGCCGGCAGCGGCAAGACGACGGTGCTGGTCAACCGCATTGCCAACATCATCCGGTTCGGTGCGGCCTACGGTTCCCGTATCATGCCGGAGGGCGGCCTTGCCTCCAGCGAGATGGAAGCCCTGCAAAAGGCGGTGCAGACGGGCAGTGAGCTGCCTCCCGCCATCGAGCGCCGCCTGGCGGTGCATCCTGCCCGGCCCTGGAACGTGCTGGCCATCACCTTTACCAACAAGGCGGCGGGAGAGCTGAAAGAGCGCCTCAAGGCCATGCTGGGGGAGACGGTGGGCGGCGATGTCAACGCATCCACCTTCCACTCCGCCTGTGTGCGGATCCTGCGCCGGGACGCCGAGCGCATCGGTTTCCCCCGCAGCTTTACCATCTACGATTCCGATGACCAGCAGCGGGTCATGAAGCTGATCTACAAGGAACTGCTCATCGACGACAAGTTCCTGCCGGTCAAGTCGGCCATCGCCCAGATCAGCGGCTTCAAGGACAAGCTGCTCTCTCCCGCGGATGTGGCAGCCCAGCCCGCCGCCAACACCAAGGCGGCACTGGTGTCCAAGCTGTACACCGCCTACGCCAAGCGCCTGCGGGATAACGGCGCCATGGACTTTGACGACCTGATCTACCATACGGTCCAGATGCTGAGAACCGACGCCGAGGCCCGTCAGTATTACCAGCAGAAATTCCGCTATGTGCTGGTGGACGAGTATCAGGACACCAGCGTGGCCCAGTTCCATCTGGTGCGGCTTTTGGGCGGCGGCTATAACAACGTCTGCGTCGTCGGCGATGACGACCAGTCCATCTACCGCTTCCGCGGCGCCACCATCGAGAACATCCTCAGCTTTGAACAGCATTTTACCGGGGCAAAGACCATCCGTCTGGAACAGAATTACCGCTCCACCGCCAATATCCTGAATGCCGCCAACAGCGTCATCAAGAACAACAACGGCCGCAAGGGCAAGACCCTCTGGACCGAGAACGGCGACGGCGCAAAAATTCACCATTACACCGCCACCAACGAGCAGGACGAGGCCAGCCACATTGCCGACATCATCGGCGAGCATCTGAGGGAAGGTGCCACCCTGCGGGACCATGCGGTGCTCTACCGGATGAACGCCCAGTCCAACCCCGTGGAAACCTACTTCGCCCGTGCAGGTATCCCGTACCGTATCGTGGGCGGCCAGCGCTTCTTTGACCGCAAGGAAGTCAAGGACATCAACTCCTACCTGGCGGTCATCGTCAATCCCCGGGATGACGTCCGCCTGCGCCGTATCATCAATGAGCCTTCCCGCAAGATCGGCAACACCACCATTGAAAAGATTGCCGAGCTGGCCGGGGCAAAGGGCGTCCCCATGATGGAGGTCATCGCCCACACCGAGCTCTATCCGGCGCTGGGCCGGGCGGCGGGGGCGCTGAACAGCTTCTACACCATGTACAGCGACCTGTGCCGCAAGTCCACTACCATGGCGCTGGATGAGTTCATGGGTGAGGTCATTTCCAAGACCGGCTATGAGGCCATGCTCAAAGCCCAGGGCGAGGAAGGCCAGACCCGCCTGGAAAACCTGGGCCAGTTGGTGTCGTCCATCAAGACCTACGCCGACCAGAACGGCGAGGACGCCACCCTCTCGGGATTCTTGGAGGAAGTGGCCCTCATCAGCGACCTGGACTCCTACGACGAAAACTCCGATGCGGTGGTCATGATGACGCTGCACTCGGCCAAGGGACTGGAATTCCCCTACGTCTTCATCGTCGGCATGGAGGACGGCATCTTCCCTGGGGAACTCTCCCGCTACAATGAGGAGGACATGGAGGAAGAGCGCCGCCTCTGCTATGTGGGCATTACCCGCGCCAAAAAGGAACTGTATCTTTCCTCGGCCCGCAGCCGCATGATGTTCGGCCGGACCCAGCGCAATCAGCCGTCCTGTTTCATCAGCGAGCTGCCTTCCGACCTGCTGGATGCCACTGAAAGCCCGGAACTGGAATACAACAGCGGCTTCGGGGCAGGCTACGGCAGTTACAGCTACAACGTGCCCGGCGGGCGCAGCGGCTACTCCGGTGCCTCCCGGGGTTATCTCAACAGCGAGTATAACCGCTCGGCACAGAGCGGCTTCGGGGCGGGGTATGCCTCCCGGGGCGGCTTCAAGAGCGGCTTCTCGGTCAGCGGCGGTCACGAAAGCCCCAACTTCGAGGGCGGCCGCCACAGTGTGCCGTCCTCCGGCTTCGGCGCCGGCTACGGCCGCACCAACCACCACTCGGGCACACCGGCCAGGGCGGCGGGGGCCGGAACCTCGTCCCTGGCTTCCCTGCAGAACCAGTCGGCGCCCAAGCCCAAAAAGGCGGCGGGCTTTGCCCCCGGAGACCTTGTGGATCACAAGGTGTTCGGCCGGGGCAAGGTGCTCAAGGTCACGCCGGTGGCGGGGGACTGCATCGTGGAGATCCAGTTCGACCGTGTCGGCGTCAAAAAGACCATGGCCAACTACGCTCCCCTGCAAAAGGTGGAGGAATAAACACACGTCCCGCGGGCCATTCCCCATCAAAGGCGGCCCCGCGGCACCATAAAGAGGAACCAACATGCTTGTCAATCTGATTGCCCATACCAACGACCCGGAAAAGACGGTGGCCGCGGCGGCCAAGCTCTGCTATTCCGACGCCCATATCGAAACGCTGCTGGAGGGCCTGACGCCCGAAAAAACCGCGGCTTTTCTGCAAAAACTGTCTGACTTCGGCCATGCCAGCCCCATCGAGCACGCCAGCTTCACCTTCGGCATCGAGGGGGGCTCCCGCACCTTCCTGGCGCAGGTCACCCGCCACCGC
>JAHZHS010000154.1 GCA_019420135.1 Oscillospiraceae bacterium
AGCGTCGCCAGATAGATGATGGTGCCCCAGCCGGCCTCCTGCCAGATGCCGCTGATGACGTAGATGGAGCGGAACATGGAGCTCTGGTTGAGGAAGTCGATGCTGGTGCCCAGCAGCAGGTTGATCAGGCCGCCCGACGGGCTGAGGAAGATGCGGAGCATGCCGCAGATGATCATGGTGGAGATGAAGTGGGGAGCGTACAGGACGGTCTGGACCACCCGCTTGAGCTTGTGGAAGCGCAGCTGGTTGAGGGCCAGGGCCAGGATGATGGGCACCGGGAAGCTCCACAGCAGGCTGTACAGGCTGAGCAGCACGGTGTTTTTGATCATGCGCCAGCAGTTGGGGGAGGTGAAGAACTCCTCGAACCATTCAAACCCCACCCACTGGCTGCCGGTGATGCCCCGGCTGGCCTTGAAGTCCCGGAAGGCGATCTGGATACCGTACATGGGCCCGTACTTGTAAACGATGGTGACGATGACGGGAATGAGCAGCAGCAGATACAGCTGCCAGTTTTCGGCCAGCCGCTGTTTGAGCGGCTTGTGCCGGACCGCAAGTTCGCCGGCATTTCTGGCCTTGTCCCGCTTCCCCCATTGCAATGCCCTGGGGAGGCCGGACCGCTTTGCCTGGGGTGCGGTCTTCGTTTTGTTCATGGAAATTCCTCCTTCGTGGTGGACGGTTCATGAATCGTTTCACGCTTTCTGTGAATTCAACATACCACCCGTACCGCCAAAAGTCAATGTCAAAATCCAAAAAAATCCGCGTCCTTGGGCGGTTTTGTCGGCATGCACAAGGATTTCCTCCTCAATTTGTGCAGCATTTTTCGGTGAAACCGGTGAAATTCGACTGATTTTTTCATGAAATCTATTTACTTCGGTCCGGGAGGAGAGTATAATATACTATACAGAAACGAGGACACCGAGGTGAAATTTCATGAAAGGCGACAAGCAGACCGCTACCATGAGCGACGTTGCCCGTGAGGCCGGCGTCGCGCTGGGTACCGTGTCCAAGGTCATCAACGGTCAGCCCGTGGGGGAAAGCTACCGCCTGCGGGTGGAAGCCGCCGTCAAAAAGCTGAACTACCGGGTCAATCCCAGTGCCAAGGCGCTGAAAAGCAACCGCACCAGCACCATCGCGCTGATCATTCCCAACACCATCTCCCCCTTCTTTGCCCTGCTGACCCACTACGTCAACATGGCCCTGGAAAAGCGCGGATATAAAATGATGCTCTGCTTTACCGAGTACGACCGCGACCGGGAGCAGGAGTTTGTGAGCATGGTGGTCCACAACCGGGTGGACGGCATCATTGCCCTGACATACAGCCCCCACCTGGACATTCCGGAAGGGATCCCCTTTGTGACCATCGACCGCTTTTTCAGCGTATCGGTGCCCTGCATTGCGTCGGACAACTTCGGCGGCGGGCAGCTGGCCGCCCGGAAGCTGGCCGAGCTGGGCTGCCGCCGGGTGGCCTGCCTGCGGTCCGGCTCCTCCCTGACCAACGAGCCCAGCAAGCGCAAGGATGGCTTTGTCAGCGGCTGCATGGAGGCGGGGCTGTCCTTTGAAATGTGCAACCTGCCCGACGGCGCGCCCCTGTCCGCCTTCGAGGTATTTTTGCGCCACAACATCCTGGACACCGACACTCCGCTGGACGGGCTGTTCTGCGGCACCGACCTGATGGCCTGGGACGCCATCAAGATGGTGCGAGGCCTGGGCCTGCGGGTGCCCGAGGACATCCAGGTCATCGGCTTTGACGGCATCCGCATGTTCGGGGACCAGGATTACATCTGCTCCACCATCGTGCAGCCGGTGCCCGCCCTGGCCGAGACCGCCGTGAGCATGGTGCTGTCCAACGACTTCACCGGCCTGCCGCCCCTCATCTGCCTGCCCGTACGCTACCAGCCGGGGGGCACCACCAGAGATTCGCTGTAATGCAAAAAGGAGCCTGCCGCCATGAATCTGTTCCGTCCCTATGACACCGGCGAACCCCGCCGCGACGCCCGGGGCCGCCTCATCGGCATCGACCGCTATCAGGATGTGCTGGGCCGCAACTGGAAACGCTTTTTCCTCACCGGGCTCGTGACCCTGGCGGGCTGTCTGCCCCTGGCAGCCGGGGTGGCCTATGCCGTTTTGAGCAGCAGCATTCTGGTGCTGCTGCCCGCCAGCCTTCTGGGCGGCGCCATCGCCGGGCCTTTCATCGCCTGCCTGTACGACAGCATCCTGCGGGCTTTGCGGGACGCCCCCGGCAGCTGGTCGGCCAACTGGCGCCGCGCCTTTGCTCAGAACTGGCGCGCTGCTCTTTTGCCCGGCGCCCTGACCGGGCTGTTCCTGGGTTCCGCCGTCTTTGCGGGCATGCTCTTTTTTGCCTGGAGCCGGGTGGTCCCCTCCGCCCTGACCCTGGTGATCTACCTGTTCAGCTGTCTGCTGTTTTTTGTGCTGTCCACCCTGTACTGGCCCCAGCTGGTCCTGTTTGACCAGCGGGCCACCGTCCGGCTGCGCAACGCGCTGCTCTTCACCGTCAAGAATTTCTGGGCCACCCTGGGCGTCTGCCTGCTCCAGCTGGTGTGGTGGCTGCTGATGGTGCTGTTTGCGCCCTGGACGCTGATCCTTGTACCCCTTGTCGCCGTGTGGTTCGACCTGTTCGCCGCCCTGTTTCTGCTGTACGACCGGCTGGATGCCGCTTTCGGCATTGAGGCCAGTCTTGCCCAGGCGTTTCCCGACCAGGTCCCCCGCCGCGACTGTTGAGATTGGAGGTTTTTACTATGAAAGATGTTGTTGCACTGGGTGAGCTTCTCATCGACTTTGCCCCCGTATCCACCGACGAGAGCGGTTACCCCACCCTCAAGGCCCAGCCGGGGGGCGCCCCGGGCAATTTCCTGGCCGCCCTGCAGAAGTACGGCTGTTCCACCGCCCTGCTGGGCAAGGTGGGTGACGATGCCTTCGGCCATCTGCTGGTGGGCACCCTCAATGAGAAGGGCATCGAGACCAAAGGCATCGTCACCGACCCTGCCGTCTTCACCACCCTGGCTTTCGTCACGCTGGACGCCACCGGCAACCGGTCCTTCAGCTTTGCCCGCAAGCCGGGCGCCGACACCTGCCTGCGCACCGACGAGCTGGACCTCTCTCTTCTGGACGACTGCCGGGTCTTCCACTTCGGCACCCTGAGCCTGACCAGCGAGCCCGCCCGCTCCGCCACCAAAGCCGCCGTGGCCTACGCCAAAGAGCACGGCAAGCTCATCAGCTTTGACCCCAACCTGCGCAAGCCCCTGTGGCCCAGCGACGAGGCCGCCAAGGAGCAGATCGAGTGGGGCCTGCACCAGTCCGACATCGTCAAGATCAGCGACGAGGAGATCGAATTTCTGTGGGGCATCTCCCCCGAGGAGGGCGCTCAGAAACTGCTGACCGAGTACGGCGTCCGCCTGGTCTACGCCACCCTCGGCCCCAAGGGCTGCCACGTTGCCAACGCCCAGGGCAGCTGCGAGGTAGCTTCCCCCTCCGGCATCCATGTGGTGGACACCACCGGCGCCGGGGATATCTTCGGCGGCAGCGCCATGAGCCAGTTCCTCCGCCTGAACAAGGCCCCCGAGGCCCTCACCGTGGAGGAGCTGCGCGCCGTCACCCGCTTTGCCTGCTGCGCCGCCTCCCTCTCCACCCAGACCCACGGCGGCATCAACAGCGTGGTGCCCGAGGCGGATGTCCGCGCCATCATGGGCTGAGTTCTTCCAACATGCCAAAAAGTCCCGGGAAAGACGGTTGGTCCTTCCCGGGACTTTTCTCTTTTTATTGGGGATTCACCGCTGGATATCCTTTTCGGTGCTGTAAAACTGCGTCCATCTGCCGCGGTAGGTCCGGCAGGGCATGCCCGGTTCGGGGGTGCTGGGGAGCCGCCCCGCCTTCAGGGCGACGGCGTCCTCCAGGTTGCGGCCGATCCACTCGGGGCCGATGGGGCAGGCGTGGTGGCAGGGCAGGATCGTCTCAAACTCCGCCGCCCGGTCCAGCAGTTTCCGTTCGCTCTCCACGTAGAGGCCCACATTGCGGTGGGAGCCGAACAGATAGATGGGCCCCTCCTTCTGTACCGAGTCCCCGGGCAGCAGCAGCTTTTTGGCCCGGTCAACAAAGGCCACGCTTCCGTAGGTGTGGCCGGGGATCTCGATGGCCTCCAGACGGTAGTCCCCGCAGGTGAATACATCCCCCTCCTGGAGGGGATGGAGTTTCACATCCCCCTTGACCAGGGGCCAGTCCTTCTCGTGGAGCCAGGCCTCCCCAAAGTCTCCCAGGCCTCCCGCGTGGTCGGGGTCGGCGTGGGTCAGGATGACTTTGACCGGGGCATCGGTGACGGTGCGCACCGCCGCCAGCACCTGGCTGTGGGCAAAGCCGGTATCCACCAGCAGGGCCTCCCCCTCCCCCGTAAAGAGGAACTGCCGCACCATGCCGTCATAAAGAATATAAAGGCCGTCCCAAAATTTCTGTACCTGAATCATACAAACCTCCTGTCTGTGTCATCATTTTTTGTCGTCTTTCTTTTTCCCTGCCGGTATCCGCCCCGGCAGGCTTCCCCTCTGTCCCGATTATACCCGCCGTGGGCCGGTCCTGCAAGCCGGCCTTTTCCTTTTTTCTCTCCGGTTCCGGGGCAAAGACAAAAACAGGCCGCGCCCGGGCAGCGTGTGCACAGGGACGTGGCCTGTGGGGTTGTCGGGGCTGG
>JAHZHS010000155.1 GCA_019420135.1 Oscillospiraceae bacterium
GATGGAGCAGGTCACCGTGAAGGGCGTGTCCCACATCACCGGCGGCGGCTTCTATGAAAACATCCCCCGCAGCCTGAAGGCCGGCTGCTGCGCCCGCATCCGCAAGGAGGATGTGCGCACTCCCGCCCTCTTCGACGTGCTGGCCAAGGAAGGCAACATCCCCGAGCGTGACATGTTCAACACCTTCAACATGGGCGTGGGCATGGTGCTCACCGTCGCTGCCGAGGACGCCGACAAGGCTCTCGAGATCCTCAAGGCCAACGGCGAGGATGCCTACCGTCTCGGTGTCATTGCCGAGGGCGAAGGAGTGGAACTGGTATGATGAAGATCGCGGTTTTGGTATCCGGCGGCGGCACCAACCTCCAGGCCATCCTGGAGAGCGAGCGCCGCGGCGAAAACCCGAACGGCAAGGTCACCCTGGTGGTGGCCAGCAAGCCCGGGGTCTACGCCCTGGAGCGCGCGGCGTCCTTCGGGGTGCCCACGGCGGTGGTCAGCCGCAAGGACTACACCTCCTCCGAAGAGTTTGACGCCGCCCTGCTGGATGTGCTCAAGAAAAACGACATCGAGCTGGTGGTGCTGGCCGGTTTTCTCAGCGTGCTGGGGCCCAGCGTCATTGCGGCCTATCCCAACCGCATCCTCAACGTCCATCCCAGCCTGATTCCCAGCTTCTGCGGGCCCGGTTTCTACGGCCTGCGGGTGCACGAGGCCGCTCTGGCCCGGGGCGTCAAGGTGACGGGTGCGACCGTCCACTTTGTCAATGAGGTATGCGACGGCGGACCCATCCTGCTCCAGAAAGCGGTGGAGGTCCGGCCCGGCGATACCCCCGAAGTTTTACAGAAACGGGTGATGGTGGAGGCAGAGTGGAAGCTTCTGCCCAAAGCCATCGCCATGGTTTGCAACGGTGAGGTGTAACAGCTATGAAAAAGAACCTGTACAGATATCTTTCCGGCAACGAATATCCCGGCCGCGGCATCTGCCTGGGCCTCTCCCCCGACGGCACCAAGGCCATGGTGGCCTACTGGATCATGGGCCGCAGCGCCAACAGCCGCAACCGCGTGTTTGAGGCCATTCCCGGCGGCATCCGCACCGTGGCGGCCGACCCCGCCAAGATGGAGGACCCCCACCTCATCATCTACAATCCCGTGCTGACTTTGCACGAGACCACCATCGTCACCAACGGCGACCAGACCGACACCATCTACCACTTCATCCGGGACAATCTCTTCCCGGGGTACAGCTTTGAGGCTGCCCTGTCCACCCGTCTGTTCGAGGACGACGGCCCCAACTTCACCCCGCGCATTTCCGGTGTGGTGGACATGCGCCGCGGCGGCTACAAGATGAACATCCTCAAGACCTGCGAGGGCAACGCCTCCAGCCTGGAGCGCCAGACCTTCGACTATCCCCAGCCTCTGGCCGGTGAGGGTCACTTCATCAGCACCTACCAGAAAAACGGCGCGCCCATCCCCAGCTATGTGGGTGAACCCATGCGGGTTGCCATCGATCAGGACGACCCCAACGAGTTTGCCGGCAAGCTGTGGGCAGCGCTCAACGAGGACAACAAGGTCAGCCTGTTCGTCCGCGCCATCACGCTGGCCACCGGTGACTACGAGGATGTCATCCTGAACAAATACACTGCTGTGGAGGGCTGAAATCAATGAAGGAATTTGAACTGAAATACGGCACCAACCCCAACCAGAAGCCTGCCCGCATCTACATGGCGGACGGCAGTGATCTGCCCATCCAGATTCTCAACGGCCGTCCCGGCTACATCAACTTTCTGGATGCCTTCAACAGCTATCAGCTGGTCCGTGACCTGAAAGCGGCTCTGGGCATGCCCGCTGCCGCCAGCTTCAAGCACGTCTCCCCCGCCGGCGCGGCCCTGGGCCTGCCCCTGGACGAGACGCTGCGCCGCATGTACCACATCGACGCCGACATGGAGCTGTCCCCCCTGGCCTGCGCCTACGCCCGCGCCCGCGGTGCCGACCGCATGTCCAGCTTCGGTGACTGGATTGCCCTGTCCGACGTCTGCGACCTGCCCACCGCCCAGCTCATCAAGCACGAGGTGTCCGACGGCATCATCGCTCCCGGCTATGAGCCCGAGGCTCTGGAACTGCTGAAGTCCAAGAAGAAGGGCAACTACAACGTGGTCGCCATCGATCCCGACTACGTTCCTGCCCACATCGAGACCCGCACTGTTTTCGGCGTGACCTTTGAGCAGGGCCGTCAGGACCTGACCATCAACGCCGACACCATGCTGACCAACATCGTCACCAAGAACAAGACCCTCACCGAGGATCAGAAGCGTGACCTGGTCATGAGCCTCATCGTCCTCAAGTACACCCAGTCCAACTCGGTGTGCTACGTACAGGGCGGCCAGACCATCGGCGTGGGCGCCGGCCAGCAGAGCCGCATCCACTGCACCCGTCTGGCAGGCCAGAAGGCCGACAACTGGCAGCTGCGCCATATGCCCAAGGTGCTGGATCTGCCCTTCCGCGACGACGTGACCAAGCCCAACCGGGACAACGCCATCGACGTTTACATCGGCGACACCCCTGAGGATGTCATCGGCGATGACGTGTGGGCTGAGACCTTCACCTCCCAGCCTGAGCCGCTGACCGCTGAGGAAAAGCGGGCCTGGCTGGACAAGGTGACCGGTGTCTCCCTGGGCAGCGACGCCTTCTTCCCCTTCGGCGACAACATCGAGCGCGCCCGCCGCAGCGGCGTGACCGCCATTGTTCAGCCCGGCGGCAGCATCCGTGACAGCCAGGTCATCGAAACCTGCGACAAGTACGGCATCACCATGGCCTTCTGCGGCATCCGGCTGTTCCACCACTGATTGGTTCCATACACGAAAAGGAAGCCTGAAACCTTGCACGGCATCGGGCTTCCTTTTCGGGGTTTTTATCGCAGCCTTCCCTGTATGAAAAATTCAGACGTTACATCGTCATAAAGGAGTTTTCCGTATGAAGATTCTCGTTGTGGGCGTGAACACGCCATCATCCGTGCGCTCAAGCAAAGCCCCGATTGTACCGAGATCTGGTGCGCGCCCGGCAACGGCGGCATCAGCTACGATGCCACCTGCAAGGCCATTCCCGCCACCGACGTGGACGCCATGGTGGCTTTCGCCAAGGAGGAAGCCTTCGACTACGTGGTCGTAGCCCAGGACGATCCTCTGGCCCTGGGTATGGTGGATGCCCTGGCAGCGGTGGGCATTCCCGCTTTCGGCCCCGACAAGGCGGCCGCCCGCATTGAGGCCAGCAAGGTATTCAGCAAGGACCTGATGAAAAAATACGGCATCCCCACCGCCGGGGATGAGGTCTTCGACAACCCCGCCAAGGTCATGGACTACGTCCGCGCCCAGGGCAAATACCCTGTGGTCATCAAGGCGGACGGTCTGGCTCTGGGCAAGGGCGTTCTGATCTGCCAGGACGAAGCCGAGGCCGAGGCCGCCGTCAAGGAGATCATGCTGGACAAAAAGTTCGGCGCTTCCGGCAGCCGGGTAGTGGTGGAGGAGTTCCTCACCGGACCCGAGGTGAGCGTGCTGTCCTTCTGCGACGGCAAGACCCTCAAACCCATGGTGTCCAGCATGGACCACAAGCGCGCCCTGGACGGCGACAAGGGCCTGAACACCGGCGGCATGGGCACCGTGGCCCCCAACCCCTACTACACCCCCGAGATGGCCGACCGCTGCATGAAGGAGATCTTCCTGCCCACTGTGGCTGCCATGCAGGCGGAGGGCTGCCCCTTCAAGGGCTGCCTCTACTTCGGCCTGATGCTCACCCCCGACGGTCCCAAGGTCATTGAGTACAACTGCCGTTTCGGCGACCCCGAGACCCAGGTGGTGCTGCCCCTGCTCCAGAGCGATCTTCTGAAGATCATGCTGGCCACCACCAACGGCACCCTGGACCAGACCGACGTGGTCTTTTCCGACGGCGCCGCGGCCTGCGTGGTGCTGGCCTCCGGCGGGTATCCCCTCTCCTACGAGAAGGGCAAGCCCATCACCGGCCTGGAGAACGGCCAGCTGCCCGGCGGGGAGGCCACCGTCTATCACGCCGGCACCGCCATCAAGGACGGCGTGCTGGTGACGGCAGGCGGCCGTGTCCTGGGCGTGACCGCCACTGCGCCCACCCTGCCCGAGGCTTTGAAGAAAGCCTACGCGGCGTCGGACAGTATCCACTTTGAAAAACTGCACAAGCGCTCCGACATCGGCGCGCGCGCTCTTGCCGCACTGCAGAAAGAGAGGGATTAACCTATGGTTTACCGTATTTACGTTGAGAAAAAGCCCGGCTTCGACGGCGAAGCCCAGTCCCTGCTGCACGAGCTGACCGAACTGGTCGGCATCACCAGCCTGAAAGGCCTGCGCCTGATTAACCGCTACGACGTGGAGGGCATCGACAAGGACCTGTTTGACCGCGCCATCCCCACCGTCTTCAGCGAGCCCCCGGTGGACGTGACCTACGACACGCTGCCCCAGGCACAGACCGTCTTTGCGGTAGAGTACCTGCCCGGCCAGTTCGACCAGCGCGCTGACTCCGCCTCCCAGTGCATCCAGCTGCTCAGCCAGGGCGAGCGCCCCGACGTGCGCAGCGCCAAGGTCTACCTGCTGGCGGGGGATCTCTCCGCCGAGGACCTGGCTGCCATCAAGAAATACGTCATCAACCCGGTGGAAGCCCGGGAGGCCAGCCTGGACGAGCG
>JAHZHS010000156.1 GCA_019420135.1 Oscillospiraceae bacterium
CCGTAGTCCCCGGTCAGGTCCCCGTGGTCGCTGAACACAAAGACGCTGGTGTCACCGTAGATGCCGGTCTGTTTCAGCTTGGCCCCCACCAGGCCCAGCTGATGGTCGAACCGCGCCACCATGCCCAGGTAGACCGCCCGCAGCTCATTATACTGTTCTTCGGTCCAGTTCTGCAAACCCTGCTTGGCCCGGATGCCTCTGAGGATACCGGCCTTGCCGTCCAGCGTCTCCACATCAGGGCGGCGGGGCGGCAACTTGGTGCGGTCGATGAGGGAATACCAGGGTTCCTCACATCCGTAGGGCGGATGGGGATAGCTCAGGGTGCAGTAGAGAAAGAACGGCTTGCCGCCGGGGCGGGCAGCCCGCTCCTCCAGATAGCGGAGAGCGGCGGTCACACAGTTCCAGTCAAAGGTGGCATCCAGAGAATGTTCCGGGAAGCGTCCCTGGTAGAAGGAATATTTGAGAGCCGCCCCCTCCATGACCGGCATGATCTCCGGCTTGGTGTACATGCCGGCGCCGAAGTTCATCTTGCCGCCTTCCACGGCGCTTTTCTCCACAAGGTCGGTGCCGTCGTAGAATTGATCACAATAGTCGGTCTTGGCCCAGCTGCCGGGGATAAAATCGTTGCGGCCAATCCAGATGACCTCGTACCCGTTGTCCTTCATGGTTTTGAGAAGGTTGGGGTCCTCTTTGCGCATCATGTAGTGCATGGTGCGGTGTCCCATGGTGTGGGGATACCATCCGGTGAGGAAACTGCACCGGCTGGGCACACAGACCGGGTTCTGGCAGTAGGCGTTGGTAAAGCTGACGCCTTCCTGTGCCAGGGCATCCAGATGGGGGGTACTGGCTGCCGGATTCCCCATATGCGCCATGGAATCACAGCGCATCTGGTCAGCCACAAACCAGACAATATTGGGTTTGTTGCTCATATCAGGTCCACTCCCTTTCAGGCGAAACTCCCCGTCCCTCGGTTTGGGGCGGGGAGACTCCGCCATGGCTGTATCAGCCGTGGTTTGTTATTACAGGAATTACTCTTTTTCGGCGAGGGCTTTTTCCTCTTCCACAGCCTGCTTGTCGACCATGCGGAAGAAGGGGAAGTAGACGGCAAACTGCAGGGCGATCAGAACGAACTGCCAGATGGCTGCCACCCAGCCACCGGCCAGGAAGCCGGACAGGATGACCGGGGTACCGGTGGAAAGCTGAATACCATTGAGGTAAGGAAGGATGCCGATCAGAGTCATGATGTAGGAGCTGAAGAAGCAGAGCAGCGGGCTGAGGATCATGGGAATGAGCATCATGACGTTGAGCACCAGAGGGACACCGAAGACGATGGGTTCCGAGATGGAGCACAGGGCAGGCAGGATGGCGATCTTGCCCAGGGTCTTATACCGCTCGCTCTTGGAGAAGAACAGCATGCAGACTGCCAGACCAATGATACCGCCGGAGCCGCCCAGCTGAGCGAAGGTGAACCACCAGGTGTTGGTCAGCATATTGGGCAGGGCCTCGCCGGCTGCCATAGCCTCCAGGTTTTCCATAGCGGGAGCCATGTACAGCATACTCAGGAAGGACATGGTGACCATGCCGCCATGGATGCCGAAGAACCACAGAATGTTGCACAGGAGAAGGAGAATCACAAAGGTGATGGGACTTTCGGTCAGTGTGCTGAGGGGTGCACGGAGCAGGCCGTAGATCAGATCATTGAGGGTACCGAAGCTGGTCAGCGTGCAGAGCTGGCGGACGATGACGAAAATCACAGTCAGCACAGTTGCCGGAATAATGGCGGAGAAGCCATTGGCAATCTGAGGAGGCACGCCGTCGGGCATCTTGATAACGATGTTGTATTTGACGAACAGGTTATAGATGATAGGCACCACACAGCCCAGGATCATAGCAGTGAACAGGCCGGGAGCACCAAAGTAGGAGGTGGAGATGGCAGCAGCAACCGCGGTCTCACCCTCGCCGATGCCGGTGGGGATGACCAGAAGGAACATCAGCAGTGTGACCAGGCCCACCAGCGTGGACTGTCCCTTGCATTCCAACTGATCCGCCATGGCCTTTGCAATGCTGAACACTGCATACAGAGCGATCATATTGGTGGTATAGGTGGAAATGTAAGTAATAATCGGCTTGAGGCCAATGGATGTGATCAGGTTCTGGTAGACTTCAATATTCAGTCCGGACAGCAGCGATGCAATGGCACCTACCATGATGATGGGCAGCAACGCCGAAAATCCGCCGCTGATGGCACGCAGGATCTTACTGGTAGACAATTTGTTGGCGAAGGGGATCAGGGTCTTTTCCATCGCCGCCTGGAATTTATCCATCATAACGCATTCCTCACTTTATAACGATAATCGGTCGATTCCACAGCCGGTGCCGCGCGCCTGCACCGGCTTTCTACGGTTCCAGTATAGAGTGATCCGGAAGCTTTTTCAATATATTTTTGAAAAGTTTTTCATTTTTGGAAATATGTTCAATCTGCAGCCCCGCTTTTGCGCACAATGACCAAAAACGCCGTTATCTCGTATTTGAGACATTTATTTACTTTTTAAAATATTTTGTCTCACGGCTGTATCGGTTGCTTTTCCCCCGATGCTGCGGTATCATGGAAACAGAAGTTTGGAAACTTTTCCAAAGTTTCCGTCGTGACATAAAATTCGGAGGCGATACAGGATGGATCCCATTACCTTGTTGCAAGACAATATGGGCAATTTTACAAAGGCCGAGCAAAAGCTGGCACAATACATTCTGGCCCATCCCCGGTGTGTACTGGGACAAAGCATTACCGGCATCACCAAATCTGCCGATTCCTCCAACGCAGCTTTGGTTCGCCTTTGTCAGAAGCTGGGCTTCAAGGGTTTTGCGGAATTCAAATTTTCCATGCACCGGTACCTGCTCTCCCGCGGTGCCGAGCGGGATGATGCCCAGGGACAGCCTCTGTCCCCCATGCAGACCACCATTGAGTCCTACATCCGTTATATCCGCCAGCTTCCCGACTTCGTGGATGAAGATGCACTTCGTCAGGCCGCAAAGACCATCTGTGCGGCACGGCACATCACCATTTGGGGGTTCAACCGCACCTTTCAGTCGGCCAAGCAGCTGTCCCACCGACTGGGACGACTGGGTATCTTCAATCAGCCTACCGACGACTGGGTTGTCATGACCGATGACTCAGAAACACTTACCGACAAAGATCTGTGCATTATCATCAGTGTTGCCGGACGGGGGCCGTCCGGTCGGGATTCCCTGTTCCGCTCCCTTCGGGACAGAGGCTGTCCCATCCTTCTCATCACCATGAACCCCAAGATTTCCGTTGCCAAGTATGCGACCCAGATCTTCACCCTGCCCTGGATCAGCCACGACGACGCCGACAACTTTTTTGAAGATCAGGTGATTGTCTATCTGTTTCTGGAGCTCCTGCTGTATGAGGTGGCCAAGATCTATCCCAACTGACCTGTCCGGACTTTTTGAGATTTTTTTGAAAAATCTGCTTTTTCTAATCTTTCTTTAATCTTGACCTGATATCCTAAAGTCACAGAAATCAACGGCACTTGCTGCCGACACCACAAGAGATAGAGAAAGAAAGGGAAACCACCATGAAAAAGACCACCATGCTTGCTCCTCTCGCCCTGGGGCTGACCCTGGCGCTGACCACCGGCTGCACTGCCGCCGCCATGGGTTCCTCCGCCGCCAACACCTCGGGCCTGGCCCCTGCCGGCTCCCCCAGCAGCAACACCACCGCAGGCATTGCAGGCAGCGCCGATTCCACCGAATACATCGCTCAGGCGGATGCCGAGAGCATTGCCCTGGCCGATGCCGGTCTGACCGCCGACGCCATTTCCGGCAGCTACAGCCGCCTGGAGTACGACGATGGCCGGGCGGTCTACGATGTGGAATTCTGGACCGCCTCCACCGAATACGACTACGAGATCGATGCCGTCAGCGGAGAGATCCTCTCCATGGACTACGACGCCGACAACCATGTCGCCCAGAGCGTGACTGTCTCGGGCAGCGGCAGCACCGCATCCTCCCCCGCCTCCGGCACGACCATCACCGAGGACGCCGCCCGTCAGGCTGCTCTCACCCACGCAGGCCTGGCTGAGAGCGACGTGCAGTTTGTCCAGTGCAAACTGGACCGGGACGACGGCCGCCAGGTCTACGAGGTGGAATTCTACACCGCCTCCGCCGAGTATGACTACGAGATCGACGCCGCCACCGGCGAGGTCCTGTCCTACGACTACGACGCTGAGAACTACACGCCCGCCACCTCCGGGGCATCCGGAACCCAGATCACTTCCGACGACGCCAAGCGCATCGCCCTGGAGCATGCCGGTGTTGCCGAGAGCGACGCCGCCCGCCTCAAGGTGGAGCTGGACCGGGATGACGGCCGCCAGGTCTACGAGGTGGAATGGGATGTGGGCCGCACCGAGTACTCCTACGAGATCAGCGCCGCCGATGGTGCCATCCTGAACTACGAGACCGACCGCGACTGACCCAGCCATCCGCGCCGCCGTGCCACCGGGTACGGCGGCGTTTTTGTGCCCGCTGCAAAGGATTTTCCCTCCTGTTTGCTGTACATCCCCGTCGAAACGTGGTATTCTGTATAGTAAGACTTTACCTTTGAGGGGGAGGATGACCGCATGGGCCTTTGGGCAG
>JAHZHS010000157.1 GCA_019420135.1 Oscillospiraceae bacterium
CACCAAGGGCGTCATGGACCCCTACCGCATGATGACCAGCCGCAGCGAATACCGCCTCTCCCTGCGCCAGGACAACGCCGACGAACGCCTGACCCCCATCGGTCGGGAATACGGCCTGGTGGACGACGAGCGCTGGTCGGTGTTCTGCCGGGACCGGGACATCAAGAACGCCGAGATGGCCCGTCTGGCCTCCACCAAGGTGAAGCTGGCCGACCTGAAGGCCGTGGCCGGGGACGCCGACATCGGGGAGACGGGCGGCACGGCGGAGGAGCTGCTCCGCCGCCCCCAGGTGCGGTACGAGATGATCGCCAGGGTCATCGGCAGGGGAGCGGGGGTCACCCCCACCATGGCCCTGCGCATCGAGACCGAGATCCGCTACGCCGGCTACATCGCCCGGGAACAGCGCATCATCCGGGAGATCCAGCGCCACGAGAAGGTGGCCATCCCCGCCGACTTTGACTACGCCCCCCTCAACACCCTGACCCTGGAAGCCCGGGAAAAGCTGGCCCGCATCCGCCCCCGCACCCTGGCCCAGGCCGGGCGCATTCCGGGGGTGTCGCCCAGCGATCTGTCCCAGCTGTCCCTGGCGCTTTTGCACCACGGCGCCGCCAAACAGGAATCCACCGAACCACCTGAAACATCCCACAGGGAGGAAGACCAATGATCGACCGCGAACGCCTTGCTCAAAAATGTTCCACGTGGAACATTTCTCTCACCTCCAGCCAGCTGGACCAGCTGGACCACTACGCCCGGCTGCTGGTGGACTATAACGAAAAGGTCAACCTCACCGCCATCACCACCCCCGAGGGCATCGAGGACCGCCACTTTGCGGACAGCCTGCTCTTTGCCGCCCAGCCGGAAGTCTCCGGCCGGATGGTGGACGTGGGCACCGGGGCGGGCTTTCCCGGCGTGGTGGCCAAGATCTACAAACCGGAGCTGCAGCTGGCCCTCATGGAGCCCACCGGCAAGCGGATGGATTTTCTCAAATACCTCTGCGCCGAGCTGGGCCTGACCGGGGTGGAGTTTGTCCGGGAGCGGGCGGAGGAAGCCGCCCGCAAACAGTGGCGGGAAGCCTTTGACCTGGCCAGCGCCCGGGCGGTGGCCGCCCTGCCGGTGCTGTGCGAGTACTGCCTGCCTCTCGTCAAGGTGGGGGGACGCTTCATCGCCATGAAGGGCCCCGACGCCGACAACGAGCTGGACCTGGCCGCCGCTGCCCTGCGCAAGCTGGGAGGCCGGGCAGCCGATGACCGGGCTTTCACCCTGCCCGACGGCAGCGCCCGCCGCCTGCTGGTCATGGAAAAAATATCGCAAACTCCGCCCGCTTACCCCAGAAACGGCGGAAAAATCGCAAAAAAGCCCCTGTGAGGGCTCCGAAACCGCCCGATTTGCCCCGAACCCCGGCGAACGATTTTGCTGGCCGGGGACCCGCGGCTGTGTTATGCTTTTCTTGTTGAAAAACGCAGCACAGGCCGCCCCGCCGTCGAAGGCGGCGGAGAAAGGGAAACGCCGCTCCGGTCATCCCGCACCAGTGACGCAGAGATCCCGGCCCACAGAGCAGCCGGTCCCCACTGGACCCCGGCACCGGAACGGATTGTCGCCGCTTCCGCAGAAGCGGGGAGGACGGCCATTTTTCCGCCGACGACAGGGGATACAATTCCATACGCGCTTTCTGGCCTGCGCCGCGTTTTGTTCGTTCCAAAACCGGCGCAGGCCGTTTTGTTTGCATGACGGAGGGAAACACCTATGATGGAAAAGCAAAAACCGGGCAAGGTGCTCATGCTGCCCGTGGATGCCATAGAACCGTCGCCCTATCAGGCGCGCACCGCCTTTGACGATACTGAGATCGCCGCCCTGGCGGTGAGCATTCTGCAGAACGGGCTGCTGCAGCCCATCAGCGTGCGGCGGGTGGGCATCCGCAAGTATCAGCTGATCGCCGGGGAGCGGCGGCTGCGGGCCTGCCGCCTGGCCAAGCTGGACCGGGTGCCCGCCATCCTGGCCGACTGGAACGACTGCGAGAGCGCCGCCCTGGGCCTGTTGGAAAACATCCAGCGCAGCCAGCTGGACCCCTTTGACACCGCCCGGGGCATCCGGGAGGTCATCCGGCTGTGGGGCTGCACCCAGGCCGAGGCCGCCCGCCGCCTGGGCCTCAGCCAGCCCGCCCTGGCCAACAAACTGCGGCTGCTCTCCCTGACCACCGAACAGCAGCAGATCTGCACCGCCAACCATCTCAGTGAGCGCCACGCCCGGGCGGTGCTCCGCCTGCCCGACAGCCGCCGCACCGCCGCCCTGGAGAAAATCGCCCGGGAGGGCATGAGCGTCCGGGAGGCCGACAAGCTGGTGGAGACCATGCTCACCGCCGCGCCGGGGGAGGCATCCCCCTGCCGCAAGACCACTCCCATGGTGCGGGACGTGCGGCTTTTCGTCAACACGCTGCAGCATGCCGTGGACCTGATGGCCCAGAAAGGCATTCCCGCCACCACCACCTGCGGCAAGCGGGACGGATGCCTGGAATACATCGTCCGCATCCCGGTGGAGGCCGCGGAAAATCCGCCCCTGACCCTGCCGGCGCCTATCCTCACCGTGAGCCCCGCTGCCGGGGAGGGGGAGATCTCCTTCCCGGAGGCGGACACCGCCCCGCCGGAATCTCCCGCCGAACCCGCAGCAGCGGTCTGCTCCGCTGACTGATGCTGGCCGGACTGCTTTTTCCCGCCACCCCCAATCCATTTCCCATATACCGCAGATCCCCCCGCCGGACGCTCTGTCCTGCGGGGGGATCTGCGTTTGTGTGGGGAAACTGCGGATGGTCAGCGCCAACATGAAAGAAACTTTTTCCCAGCCCGGTGAGACAGGGCCAAGAATGGATGTTTTCTCAGCCGGGCAAGGCCAAGAGAGCGTACGAGATCAGGGAGACCGGACGGGACAGAGAGGCCGGACAAGGGCAGGGAAGCCAGGTGGGGCAGGGACGGCGGGGCGGTCTGGAGAGTTCGGACGGGCGGCGGGCGAGTTCCGGGCAGGGTGCGTGTGGGGAAAACGGTGCCGGGCCATGGAGCGGACAAGCCCGGCGCTGTCATTGATCCAGGGCATCGGACAGGCGCTGATACACGGCGGCGGCGTCCCGGGCATGGGCAGTGTCGGTGTGGCTCTGGCCGGGGGCGCCCGTCGTGACCAGGATGTACTCGGCGCCGTCCGCCTCCGCCAGGGTGGCGAGACAGAGGCCCGCCTCATCGGTAAAGCCGGTCTTGCCACCCAGCAGGGTCATGCGGCCCAGGTCGGCATCCTGAAACAGGGAAAGGGCCGAACTGTACACCGTGATGCCGTCGGGGTGGAGGTTGGTGGGGGAGGTGGAGTACCGCGGGGCGGTGAATACCTCCCGGAAAGTGGGGTTGTCCAGGGCGGCGTCCAGCAGGAGGGCCAGATCCCGCACGGTGGAGCGGTGGTCGCTGTCCTGCAGGCCGGTGGCGTTGACAAAGTGGGTGTTTTCCATGCCCAGCTCCCGGGCACGGCGGTTCATGCGGTCGGCAAAGGCAGCCTCGCTGCCGTCCAATGCCTGCGCAATGGCGGCGCAGCACTCCGCCCCCGAGGGCAGCATGGCGCCGTAGAGAAGATCCCGCACCGTCACCACCTCCCCGGGCTCAAAGCCCGCCATAGAGGCATTGGCCGCCCAGAGAGGGGAGAAGAGTTCCTCGTCCAGGGTGACGGAGGCGTCCAGGTCATCAAAGTTTTCAGCGGCCAGCAGGACGGTCATCATCTTGGTGAGGGAGGCGGGGTAGATGGATTCGTCGGCGTTTTCCTCCCCCAGGACCGCCCCGCCCCGCCGGAGGAGGATGGCCTCCCGGCTGCTGAGGCCGGACAGATCAACGGCGGGGGAGGCAGAATCCGGGGAGACCTCTGCTTCAGATGAGGACCCGGCAGTGGCAGCGGAAGAACCTGCCTCATTGCTTTGAGAAAGTGCAGCCGGGCCGGGATTTTCTGACGGGTGGGTGGCCTGCCAGTAGAACCCGATGCCCAGGGCGCAGGGCAGCACCACCGCCATGGTGAGGAGAAAGGTGAAAAGAAAGCTGCGCAGCGCCCGGCGCGGCCTGCGTGACCCGCGGGGACTGGGGGAGGGGCTGCGGGGCTGCCGGACAGCGACATGCCCGCCCTGCCTGCCGCTGCGGCGAGGGGCGGCCCCTGACCGGGAAGCCGGGCGGCGAGCCTGCGGGGCAGAGCGTGATGGGGAGAGGGAAGATTTTTTGCCCGTCATGTTGCGGTCATTCCTTTCTGACTGGTTTGGGTCAGGACCTGCTGCCCTGTGCGCCCATGGGGTGCTTTGGGCATGCTTTCAGTCTATCAGAAGCCCCTGGAAAATACCTTGAGAAAACCTTGCGGCGGGCTTGTGTTTGTGTGGTGTTTGGCCCCGGCTTGTAAATGTTCCACGTGGAACATTTTTCACGGGATCCGTAAGGCATGAGGGATAACAGGCCGGACAGGGGAGGAAGGGGGTGGACCGAGAGAGAGCCTGCCGGGCCGGAGTCTTTCCCTGTAACAAGGGGCCTTGCCCATGGCGGCAGCCCGGGAAGATTTGCGCCCCTAAGGGAAAAGAAAAAGCCCTGCCCTCCGGCGGCGGCCTGCGGGAGCGGGCCGCCGCACCAATATGGGAGGCCGGG
>JAHZHS010000158.1:0-1065 GCA_019420135.1 Oscillospiraceae bacterium
AGTGGGCCTGTCCAGTCCGGACAGCAAATGAAGCAGGGTGCTTTTGCCGCTGCCCGAAGGCCCCATGATGGAGATGAAGTCGCCGGAGGTGATTTCAAGACTGACGTTATTCAGCGCAACCACACGGCTGTCGCCGCTGCCGTAGATTTTTGATAATGCTTTTGCAGCAATATCCATAAAAAACACTCTCCTTATCTGTGATATAAGGAGAGTGTAAAATCCAAATCTCAAAAATTGCTCAGAAATTGTGACGCAGCCGGAAGGAAACGGTGGCTGTGGCGCCGTGCCCCTTCCCATTGGCGAGGGTCAGCGCCCCTCCGTGTTTCAGGCACAGTGTCTGGCAGCTGTAAAGCCCCATTCCAAAGTGGGAGAAATCGCCGTCCAGCTTCCCGAAGGGCTTTGGGCCCTTTTGTACCAGCTCTGCGGGATAACCGGGGCCGTCGTCTGTGACCGACAGCAGCAGGAAATCTCCCTGTTGCTGCAGGCATATACGGATTTCGCTTGCTGCAAAACGGGCCGCATTTCCGATGAGGTTCTCCGCCACCGTCAGCAAAACTGCCGGATCGATGGCCACGGTTCCCTGGTCGGGGACGCAAACGGTCAGCTGCAAGGCCCCGGCAAGGAGCTTTGCCGTCTCTTCCAGTTCCGAGCGCAGCAGGGAACAGGGGAAATCCCGTACCCGCAGAGGAATTTGCTCCAATCGCTGGATACTGCTCATTGCTTCCACATACTGTTCAATCCGCTGGGTATAGCTTTCCAGCCGGTCGATGGTCTGCTGGTCGGCCATGCCCTGCCGCAGCAATTTCACCGTTCCTTTCAAAACGGTGATCGGGTTTCTCAGATCGTGGGCAAAGGCGGTGTTCAGCCGTTTTCGTTCATCCATCTGCCGCCAAAGCTCCTGATTCGATTTCAAAAGCTCACCGCGCATGGTATCAAAGGCGGCACAGAGCTGTCCCAATTCGTCCTGAGAGCGGACCGGCATGGAAAAATCCAGATCGTGGTTCTGGATTCTTGCCATTCCTTTTCGCAATACGGCAATCGGTTGTTTCAGTTTGAGGTGGTAAT
>JAHZHS010000158.1:1075-4597 GCA_019420135.1 Oscillospiraceae bacterium
CCATGGGAAGGGCGATGCAGGCCACCATTTGGACAATGCCCAGTACCGACCATATGGTTTGCTGGGATGCAGTGGGCGTTTCCAGCCGGATGGCCGAACCATCGGATAAAATCTCCATTCCGCCGGTGGGGAGAGTACTGCTGATCCAATTACACAGCACAAAGACAAGGCCCAGCAGCAAGAAGGCTGCCAAAACGCAGCAGGAGGACAAAAGGAGAAGGGTTTTCTTTAACCCCATATTTTTTAGGCGTTCCACCGATAACCGCACCCCCAAACTGTTTCAATATAACTGTGTGTGGTATGGGCGGCAAACTTGGCCCGTATTTTCCGGATGTGTTCCATGATCGTGTCACTGTTTCCGCCCCCATCCAGCCCCCAAACAAGTTCATAGATCCGTTCCCGGTCAAAGACCTGCCCGGCGTTGAGGGAGAGGAGCTCGACGATTTCAAACTCCCGCCTGGACAATGGGATGTTCTGATGATGGATGGTGGCGGTGCGGGCGGTGTAATCCAAGGTCAGGTCCCCGAAAAAACGGACCGCAGAATGGTTCTGGCGTCGCTGTTCCCGCCGCAGGTGTGCGGCAATGCGCGCGCCCAGTTCGTCCAGGTCAAAGGGCTTTACAATGTAATCGTCTGCCCCGGCCTGGAAGCCGATGATTTTATCGCTGGATTCCAGTCGGGCTGTCAGAAACACGATGGGACAGGAAATATAATCCCGGATCTTCTGGCATACAGTCAGCCCGTCCATGCCCGGCATATTGATGTCCAGCAAAATCAAATCCGGGCTGCATGCGATTTTCTGGAGCGCTTCCTGGCCGCTGAAGGCAGGCAAAATATCATATTGGGCCTGAAAATACCGCTGTATCATCTCGACGATGCCTTTCTCGTCATCCACAATCAGAATTTTGGGTTTCGTAGTCCCCACCTCCAATCGTCTCAACATACAATACAAATCTCAAAATATCCTCAAAAGGCTTCGGCTGTTTGCAATGCTATTATAGTTTTTACAAAAGAGCGATACAAGAAAGGGGCACAGAGGTTTTGCCATGCGCAGATGGTGACCAAGGCAAAACACGGACAGAACAGTTCTGGCCGCCGACCAAGTCTTGGGAGGGCCAAATCATTCTGCCGGGCAATGCTTCACCTGTGTAAGAACAAAATAAATTGGTAAATCAATGAGCAGAATGCCAATATGAGGGGAAAATGATAAAATATGACGATATAAAGAGACATCCCGAAAATACTTGCCAGATGTATACGAAAGGGGGAATTCTCAGGAGGAGAGACACCACCGGGAGCGAAAGTTACTGGAAGGAAGGGAAGCTTGGCTTGATTTGATCGGAATAGACAAAATATGATCAAACTTTTTGTGAAAGGCTTTCGCTGCCGGTATCCTTGAAGGACATAATCCGGAGGAGTATAATAAAAAATATCCCTGTTATGTAGAATCGGCCGCCGTTACCCCTTTTTGAGGGGCGGACGGCTGCCGAAAATCAAGGAGGAATCGGGTTGAAAACGATCTGTCAAAGAGGATTGGCGCTGCTGACAACGCTGGCGCTGGTGCTTACCTGGGCGGTTCCGGCCTTTGCCGCCGGGGAAACCTATCAGGTACAGTACGATGTGACCTATGACCAGAGCGAAGCACGAACCATGCTGGATATGGTGAATGCCTTCCGTACGGGAGGCGACGCCTGGTACTGGGATGAGTCGGATACCAATCAAGTACAGGTGTCCGGCCTGCAGCCGCTGACCTATGACTACGAACTGGAAAAGGTGGCCATGCAGCGCGCGGCGGAGGTTGCCATCAGTTTTTCCCATACCCGGCCGGACGGAACCGCATGCTGGACGGCATTTGACGAGGTGGACGGCAACTTTGGCTACTCACATGCCGAAAATATTGCTGCAGGCAGAACGACGGCGGCCGCTACTTTCGAACAGTGGCAGGAAACCGATGAAGATTACGCGGGCCAGGGCCATCGCCGCAACATGCTGTCCTCCGATAAGACCACGTTTGCCATCGGCCATGTGGTTTATCAGGGCATACACTTTTGGGTTCAGGAATTCGGAACGAACGTGGCGGGCGACACTGAGACTCCGGCCAATGACGTGGAGACCACGGTCACGGTTCAGATCGGCAGCGAACAGCTGACCCAGGCGACGGTGACCACGCCGGAGCCGCTTACGTTGAACATGGGCGAAACGGAAGAACTGCCTCCTGTGGAAGCCAACATCGCTGTGACGGACGTATGGATGAGTCAACCGGTGGTGACGTCCCAGGCCAGCTGGCAGACGGATGCCAACGGTGTGGTGCTTGTGGATGGCAGCCAGGTGACGGCCCTCAAAGCCGGCACTACCACCCTGAACGGCACGGTACTGGGCCAGACGGTCACGCTGGATCTGACGGTGCAGCCTGCCTCGCTGGAAGGAGCTGCCGTTACGCTGGGTCAAACCCAGTTTACCGAGACCGGCAGTGAGATCCGGCCTCCCGTGACGGTGACCCTGGATGGCAAAACACTGACCGAGGGAACCGATTACACCGTTACTTACACCAACAACAAAGAGATCGGCACTGCGACCGTCACGGTGACGGGCATCGGCAACTACGCCGGCACTGCGCAGACAACCTTTGACATTGTGGAGTGTGTCCACCAGTGGGACGAGGGCACGGTGACCACCGAACCCTTCTGCAACAAGGAAGGTGTGATGACCTACACCTGCACCATTTGCCATAAAACCAAGACCGAGCCCATCGCCATGAAGCCCCATACGCCGATGACGATCCCGGGCGTGAAACCCACCTGCACCGTGGTCGGCCGGAGCGATGCCAAGATTTGCAGTACTTGCGGCAACACCCTGGAGGACGCGCATGAAATCCCCGCCCTGGGCCATGACTGGACAGAGTGGGAGGAAGTGCAATCCCCCAGCTGTACCACAAGCGGTAGGAGACAGCGCGGCTGTAACCGCTGCGGCTATATCGAAATTGAGAATCTGAATCCCCTGGGCCATGACTTTGGCGAATGGCAAATCACCAAGGAACCCACCTGCACTGAGGAGGGTGAGCAGACCCGTGCCTGCAGCCGCTGCGACGAAACTGAGACTGCGCCTGTGGCCGCTTTGGGCCATGACTTTGGTGAATGGCAGACCACCAAGGAACCCAGCTGCACGACGGAAGGCGAAAGCACCCGCTATTGCAGCCGCTGCGACGCAAGCGAGACTAGGCCTGTTGCTAAGACGGAACATACGCCGGAAGTGATTCCGGGCAAAGCTGCCACCTGCACCGAAACCGGCCTGACCGACGGCAGCAAGTGCAGCGTCTGCGGAACCATTTTCACGGAACAGGAAGAAATCCCCGCTTTGGGCCATGACTGGGGCGAATGGCAGACCACCAAGGAACCCAGCTGCACGACGGAAGGCGAAAGCACTCGCTACTGCAGCCGCTGCGACGCAAGCGAGACTGAGCCTATCGCCAAGACGGAACATACGCCGGAAGTGATTCCGGGCAAAGCTGCCACCTGCACCGAAA
>JAHZHS010000159.1:0-2620 GCA_019420135.1 Oscillospiraceae bacterium
GCATCGGTGGCATTGTAGCCGTAGTCGGCGTGAAGCCGGGTCAGCATCTCCCCCAACTGCGGGGCGTAATCCCCTGTGCGGACCCGGTCCCGGTAGGTGGCCAGCACCGGATACCGTTTGCTCCAGACCCGGTTCCAGTTGATTTTGGCCTGTGCCTCCTCGCTGACACTGTCGATCATGTTCTGCATTTCCTGCTCGTCGGCGTCAAACTCGATGAGCTCGTCCAGCGTCATGTGGTACAGAACTGCCAGCCGCTTGGACTGCCGGATGTCGGGCAGGGTCTCATCCGTCTCCCACTTGGAGATGGTCTGGCGGCTGACACCCAATTTTCCCGCCGCATTTTCCTGGGAGAGCCCGCTTTTTCGGCGGGCCTGGTACAAGTTGCTTCCCAAAGACATGTTGTTTTCCTCCTGTCGAAAAGTCTGGTATCAGTATACCGGACAATCCGGCACGGTTCCACCAACCAAACCGGACAGTTTTGCCCGTTTTGTTTACAACCCTTCTCCGGCAGAATCGCTCAGCTCCTGCCCCCCTTCATTCTCCCCGGCTGCGGCGGACAAGGAAGGTGACCAACGCTCCAAACGCTACAAAGGCAGCGGCCAGGCAGGGAAAATAAATCTCCTGCGGCAGTTTTCCCTGTGCGGGATGGCTGAGCACACACAGAGTACAAAACACTGCCAGGGCAGCGGCACTCACCAGGATCCCCGCAGGATTGGGATCCTCTGTGACTTCCAGCAGGTTTGCTGTGCCGCGGCGGCGCTCCAGTTCCCATAGCAGCTGGTCTACATCCTCGAGGTCTGCCGTCAGAAAGAAGGTTTTCCTGACCGCCTTTCCTCCGGAATGGCGCACCAGACAGCGGACTGCATACCCTGAGCCGGTTTTCCGGATATTTTCTACCCGGAGAATTTCCGCCGCACCGGCGGGCAGATGGGGTCTGGCCGCCAGTTCCCGCAGAAGGCGCTGGGTTTCCAGTACCCCCGAGGCATAGCCCAGGGGATCTCCGCCGAACCAGACCAGATCGGAAGCCAGAAGACCATACAATCGGTTCCCCGATGCGAGGAAGAATATGGTGCCGTCCCCGACGGTACGGCGTCCCAGCCGCAGGCCCAGAATCACCCCCAGCGCCGTAACCCCCAGGCAGAGCAGCAGTGTGAACGTCTCCCGGGGCAGGTCAAAGTAAAAGGTCAGCAGCACCCCGCCCAGGATGAGAAGCGCCATCAGCGCCGCAATGCCCAGTATGCCGCCCAGTGTCCGCACCGCATAGAGGTTCTTTTTGCCGGTATCCCGGGGCAGCCAGATTTTTTGGATGGTCATGGAATTTCCTGCCTTTCGGTTGCACAGGGCTTTTGGGTCAATGGGGATCTGCGCGGAATGGCCCCTGAAGCCTCTGAAAATCAATCCCGGGGCCCGATTTATCGGGCAAAAGCGAAGATCCTGCCGTTCTGGAAATGCAATCTGCCTGTCCCTCAGCGGGCGGCTGCAAAGTCCAGTGTATAGACATCGCACCCATCCTGCCGGCCTGCATATACAAACTGATTTTGCAGGGCGATATGTTTTGTCACCTGCTGGTCGGGAACGCACTCAATCAGCAGTCCCGAGGTCCGCTTCCGGGCATCCGCAATCAGGGCCCGGGTCAGTTCCCCGGCATACCCCTTGTTCCAGTGTTTCCTGCCCAGCACCCAGCCCAGTTCATATCGCTTTTCCCCGCAGGGATGATAGATGACATACCCGGCAAAGGTTCCGTTCAGGGTTTCCACTGCGAAGATTTTAGGCGGCCGGCATAACCCCGCCTGTTCCAGGAATTCAGACGCCTGCCGCCGGGTATAGGGCGGCTCCAGAAAGCGCATGACCTCCCCGTCCGCCAGCAGGCGGGCCAGTGCCGTCTCATCCTCACGGCAGAAAGGCCGCACAAGCAGCCGGGCCGTCCGGATCTCAAAATTCATTGATTTTCCCCTCCGTATGTTATTTTCAGTATACCACGGCTTCTGTACCGGGGGAAAGAGTCTTTCTGTCCGTCTGCACACAGACCTGGGCGTTTTTCCTGTACAAAAATTTGTATTCCGTTCCGCCGCAGGGTCTGGCCTATGGGAAAAGCCTTCCGCCGGGCGGGGCATCCCCTGTCCGGCGGAAGGCTTTTTGCTGAATTTCCGTGTCCCTGTCAGAACAGGCGGGTGCCCGCTGCGTACTTGGCGCAGGGTCTACCATCCGAGAGGTAAACCACCCGTTCCAGCCGCTCGGCCAGGGTGCAGTCCCGGGTGGTGGGCAGGCCGCTGTCATCCATGACAACGGCGTCAAACTCATATCCCTGTTCAAAGCTGCCCACCTTTCCAAAGAAAGCACCGCCGCCCTTGGTCGCCATGTAAAAGGCCTCGGGCAGAGTGAGGGCCGGAGTCTGCGGGTCCACCAGCCGCCACCGCAGCTTGGAGCACTGGATGGCGTCGGTCATGGCCCGGAAGATGGACAGGTGCGCGCCGCCTGCCACATCACTGCCCAGACCCACTTTCTGGCCCTCCGCCAGGTAGCTCTTGATGGGTGCAATCCCTGAGGAGACATTCATGTTGGACTGGGGGCAGTGGGCGATGAACACCCCGTTCTGTTTCATAAGGGCGCGCTCCTCTGC
>JAHZHS010000159.1:2630-2988 GCA_019420135.1 Oscillospiraceae bacterium
AACAGCCCTGCCCGCGCGTAGGCCTCCCCATAGAACCGTGTTCCGGGGCAGAGTTCCGAGACCCATTGGATCTCGGACAGGTTTTCCGACAGGTGCGACTGCATGGCCGTGCCGAACTCCCGCTGCAGTTGCCCCAATCCCTCCATCAGCGCATCGGTACAGCTGGGCACAAAGCGGGGCGTCAGCATAGGACGTACCTTGGTGAAAGTCCGGCTTTCCTCCAGCCAGCGGCGGGTCTCCCGCAGCGACTGCTCCGTCGTTTCCCGCAGAGTATCCGGGCTGTTGCGGTCCATGTTGACCTTGCCCACATAACAGGGCAACCCCGCCTTTTCCAGCTGCTCCATCAGCACCAGCGTGG
>JAHZHS010000159.1:2998-4570 GCA_019420135.1 Oscillospiraceae bacterium
CACGGCGGGCATAGTCCAGCCCGGCAAACCGGCTTTCCTCCGGGAAGGCATTCTGCTCCAGCCAGTCCAGCAGCTCCATGTCCATGCCAAGGCCCCGGTAGGCATACTGGCTGGCATGTACATGAAGATCCACCAGTCCGGGCAGGATCAGCCGGTCCCCGTAGTCCTCCACCGGGATTTCCCGCCATCGCTCCGGCAGAGCGGGAAACACACCCGCCACCTTTCCTTCCTCACAGACCAGGAAGCTGTGGGGATGCAGTTCCAGCCTGCCGCATTCGGGGGTATATATCACGTTGCCCCTGAGGGCAAAAGTCTCTTGCATTTGTCCGACTCCTTTGGATAAGACTGGCTGCTGCTCCGGATGGGGCGCAGCCGTTCCATATTGTATCGGAAAGCCGGAAAAAGTACAAGAGGCTGTTTTTTCCTGGTTTTCTGCCGCGGTGCAGTCCGGATAAGTCCTTCTTTTCCTTCCGTTTTGCCGGTCCGGGTGCTCTTTTCCGGTCTTGTGCGCATCATACAAAAAGCTGTTCGTATCTTTGTGCACGATAGATATTATTCTTCGTCCATGCGACGTTTTTTCTTCCAATTCCGGTCTTTTTTCCGCGGTAATGATTTGCTTTTGTGCTTGCACTTTGGGCCGTTTCCGTCTATACTGATAGTATCAGAGAAAGTATGTCTTTCCCGGATCTGATTGGTTTCCCGCGGCAGGCTGCCGCGAGTATGATTGTGAGGTGGAACTGAATGGAACACGTGATCATTACCATGGCCCGCGAATATGCCTCCGGAGGCAGTGAGATCGCCCAAACGGTGGCCGACAAGCTGGGCATCCCGCTGTACAACAAGGAGCTCATCACCATCGCCGCCAAAAAGAGCGGTCTGACGGAGGAGGCCATCGCCGCATCGGAAAATCAGCGCAGCAGCAGCCTGATTTACAGCCTGTACATGATGGGCAACACCATGCCGCTGGCCGACCAGGTCTATATCCTGCAGAGCAACGTCATCAAGGAACTGGCGGAAAAGGGTCCCTGTGTCATTCTGGGCCGCTGCGGCGACTATGTCCTGCGGGACCGCAAGGACGTGCTGCGCACCTTTGTCTATGCCCCCCTTGAAAACCGGATTGCCATTGCCAAGGCACGCCCCGACGCCAAGGACATGTCGGACCGGCTGTGGGAAACCGCCCTGGCCAAGCATGACCGCGCCCGTGCCAGCTACTACAATTACTACACCGAAAACCACTGGGGTGAGGCCAAAAACTATGATCTCTGCCTCAATGCTGCCCTGGGCCGCGAGGTCTGTGCCGATCTGATTGTGCAAGCTGCCCGGGCGCTGGAGGCGTCGCTGTAAGGCAGTTCCTTCCCCGAATCTTCCCCGTGACCATACCGGCCGGGAGCTTTGCTTCCGGCCGATAACTTTGCTGCTCTGTGCGGCATACTATATCCATCGCACCATCGATGTAAAACCAAGGAGACATTCCATGCAAACTGTGTACGATCTGATCATTGTCGGCGCCGGTCCTGCCGGCATCTTCACCGCACTGGAGCTGCTGCGCAAGGGCAGCAAGGCCCGGATGCT
>JAHZHS010000016.1:0-4418 GCA_019420135.1 Oscillospiraceae bacterium
CTAGTATAAGTAATATGTATTGCTACATAAGGGAAATACCACGGAAGGAACGTTCTGTGGTATTTTTTATTGAACCAGATGCATCTGATTCAGGATGCGCTGATGGGTTTCCACACTCACCGCCACATAAATTCTCGTGGTCTCCAAACTGCTGTGCCCCAATACATCGGCCAGATGAGCCAGGTTCTTTTCAATGGAATAAAAAATTCTCGCGAACAGATGGCGGAAATTGTGCGGGAATACTTTGTTCCGGTCCACCGCCGCCTCGTCGCACAATGCTTTCAGACTACGCCAGATATTGGAGCGATCCAGCGGATTGCCTCTTCTGGTCCGGAAAATGATTCCCTCGCAGATTCGGTTTTCCTTGCAATACAGCAGGATCTGTCTGCACAGCTTTTTGGGAAGCAGAATGGTACGGTACTTGCCCTTCAGGTGGATTTCCGCCCGTCCGGTTTTGACGGCCTGCACGGTGATGAAGGCCAGCTCACTGACCCGGATGCCCGTACTGCACAAAGTCATGATCAGGAGATACAGCTTGTAGCTTTTCCGGCGTGCGGTGGCCAGCAGGCGGTTGTATTCCTCCCGGGACAGTTCCCTGTTTTCCGCCAGGAAATGGGCGCGCTGGGTTTTCAGATATTTGACGCGCAGCCCCTGCCAGCCTCTGAATTGCGCATAAGAATTGATTGCCGTCAGGGCGATATTGACGGTCTGTGCCGTGCGAATGGCAATCAGATGCTCCCGGTATCGGATCAGGCTTTCCTTGGTGAATTCTTCACCATCCAGAAACTCGGCAAATTCATTTATGGCATGTCTGTATTTCTGGACGGTTGCCAACGCTTTTTCTCTCACATAAAGATCCTGAACGAATTTTTGTATGCTGGCAGTGGTGATTGTTCTCATAGCGACCTCTCTTTCCAAAGGATTGTGCACATTTTCGTACGCTATTTATTATACGCATTCCTGCGCACATCAAGCGAGATTGCGGGTTGCGCAGGAACTTTTCCTTGAATCTTCTTTCCAGGAATCAACACGCACCAAAACAGCCTTACGCGATTGTAAGGCTGTTTTTGTGTATCATAACAGGGACAGGGAATTTTTCCAGGCTCCTGCCCTCTGGTACGCAGGGCGTCCCCAGGGCCTTTGCGGAGGGAGGAACTGTCATCTGCCCAAAACTGCCCGCCCCGCCGGTTTGCCCCGGATCAGCACCCCGGTATCGGAAATTTCCGGGAGGGGGAGCTTCCGCAGAACTGTGCGGGCTGGGAAGACAGATTGACGACGTGCTTCTCACCGTGGCACAATCCCCAAAAGCTCCGCAGACAACTATATGCAAAAGGGAAAGGCCGACACCAAGTGTCGATGTTTCCCATCTCCGTCAGCATAAAAAAAGCGCCTTGTCAAATGACAAGACGCTTTTTGGTGCGCCGGCAAGCAGATGTCCACCTTTTCTGCAACACGAGGGTTCTGCCCTCTGCCCTTGGGCAAATGCTGCTCACGCCAATGGCCGTTATCCTCGGCCTGCAGCATTTTCCTTATCCGCTTCTTCCCTTTCCCATCACCGCACCGGGATATTCCGTTTCTCACTTCATCCAGCTGCCCCGCTCCCAGGCTTTCTGCATGGGCGGGATGAGCGGCGTCCTGGTGGAGACGTATTCCTCGGGCTTGGCGGCCTGCTCGGGGGTGGGTTCCCAAGTCTCGGTGTTTTCCGCGCCGTGGGTACGGCGGAACTGCTTGACGATGGCCGCCCCCGTCTCCCGCAGATTCTTTCTGCGGACGATCTCCTCCCCCACGATGCCGGCCTAGGCGATGGACCGCATCCGGGCGGCCTGCGCCGGCAGGTGCTGGGACAGGTCGTTCAGTTCCCAGGGATCCTTCCTCGGGCGGTAGAGTTCATCCGCCTCCGGGAAGGTATTGTAAGTGATGAGCTTGAGGTCGTCTTTCGCCACCATGCGGCCGAAATCGGTGCCGTTGAAGAAGGGATTGGTGATCCACTCGGCAAGGACCGGCGTGCCCCGGCCGGCATGGCCCTCCACGGCACCCAGCAGGCTGACGCCGTCCTGGTCGGGCAGTGCGCACTCCACCCCCGCCATGGCGCAGAGGGTGGGGCCCAGATCCATGATGCTCACCGGTCCCGGCACCCGCTTGCCCGCCGGGACGCCCTCCCCCGCCATCAGGAAGGGAATGCGCTCGGCGCTCTCATACAGCGACTGCTTGGCCCAGAATCCCCGGGAGCCGTTCATGTCCCCGTGGTCGGACAGGTAGACAAAGACGCCCTGCCGGTTTTCTCTGGCCAGATACTCGTCCCAGACCTTGCGGGTGTCCCCCAACAGTCCGTCGGTGAACTCCACGCAGCCGTAGTAGGCAGCCCGCAGGGCGCGCAGCACCTCGGGGTCGGTCTCGGCCCTGCGCTTGGCCTCCGCCGGGTGGACTTTGGCCACCGCACGGTCGCCGTCCGGCGGCAGGGTGACCTTGTCCAGATAGGACTCATACAGCTCCTTGGGCGCAATGTAGGGGGAATGGGGCGCGTAGGTGCCCACAAAGATGCACTGGGGCTTGTCGTGGGGCCAGGACAGATAGCGGATGGCTTCCTCCACCACCATGCGGTCATAATGATGCACCAGATTATTGCCGCCGCCCACGATCTGCAGGGCGTAGGGTTCCCCGGCCAGCATGCCCACCTGACCCCGCACCGGGCCCTGGCCGCAGCCCATGGTGGTAGGGGTGATGTCCTGAGCGATGCGTTTGGTAAAGCCGTGGCGCTGGTCCAGCCCGTCAAAGTGCATGCGCCCGCACAGAACCGTCTCGTACCCGGCGTTGGCCAGAAGATGCAGGAAGGTGGGGGTCTCCTCCGGCAGAGTGCCGGTGTTGGTGAACAGCCCGGTCTTGGAGGGCAGCTTGGCCGACAGCATGGACATGCGGGCAGGCACGCACAACGGGCAGGAGGTGTAGGCGGTTTCAAAACAGGTGCCGTCGGCGGCCAGGGCGTCCATGTTGGGGGTATTGACCACGGGATCCCCGGCACAGCCCATCACCCGGCCGTTGTGCTGGTCACTGATAAAAACCAGAAAATCTTTCATGACAAACCATCCTTTCCGTCACAGACGGGTCTCCCACCGTCCGCAGAAAACCGTCTCCCCCGCCTTGCCCTTGAACTCGCTGCGGCCGCAGACCTTCTCGATGGCAGCGCGGATGTTGGCGCGGTCGGGGCCATAGGCGTTGATGAAGGTCTTGAGCTGGGGTACGTCGATGAGGTGGTTGGTGTAATTCAGGCTGATGCCCAGGGTGGGCACCTCATGATTATACCAGGGCAATTCGATGGAGTGGTTGCAGCTCCAGCGAACACGAACCTCATTTTCCTGGGCATAGCCCTTGACATTGATGACCAGGAATACAACATCGTGATTCTCAATAAAATCCTTGCGCTTTCCCTGGGTGAGCATGCGGACAAAGTTCATGGGGCTGACGCCGTTTTCCACTTCCAGCTCGTGGTAGGAGGGGCAGACATCCACCGTGAATCCCGCCCGTTCCAGTTCCTCCTTCACCACCTGCTTGGTGGGATCCCCCTTGTAGCCCTTGGTGGTGGGGGTGCTGCCCACATAGACCAGGAAGGCCCGCGTTTTCTCCGCCGGGTCCACGGGCAGGAGGTGCTGGGTATCCTTGACCAGGGTGATGGCGGCGTCGGCGGCCTGGGCGGTGTAGGCCTTGTGCTCGGGGCAGCCCACGCAGTCCAGGGCCGACCGGTCGGGCATGCGGACGCTCTCCTCATACAGATGGAGATGGGCTTTCATACCCAGGATGCGGTGCAGCGCGTCGGAGAGGCGTTCCTCGGTGAGGATGCCCTTGTCGTAGGCGGCGCGCATATAGCCAATGTCCTCCTCCACATCGTTGGTGAAGAGGAACATATCGCAGCCGGCGGCGATGGCGCCGGGCACATACTGGGAGCGGGGCGCCACAGCGGAGATGCCTACCATGTGGGAGGCATCGGTGATGACGAGGCCGTTGAAGCCCAGTTCTCCCCGCAGCAGATCGGTGAGCAGCTCGGGCGCCAGGGTGGCGGGCATGATCTCCTCGTCCCGGATACCGGGGCGGAGCTTGCGGCTCATCTTGGGCATGGCAAAATGCCCTACCATTACCGTCTCCAGGCCGTCCTCGATGAGGGTGCGGTAGACCTTGCCGAAGGTGTTGTGCCATTCCTCCGGCTCCAGGTCGTTGACGCCCATGACCAGGTGCTGATCCAGTTCCTCCACGCCGTCGCCCGGGAAATGCTTGGCCATGCAGGCCATGTGGGGGTTGGCGTCCTTGACGCCCTTGATGTAGGCCCGGACGTTGGCGATAACAGTGTCGGCATCCTCGCCGAAGGAGCGGGTGTTGACGATGGTGTTGCGCCAGTTCATATAGATATCGGCCACCGGGTTGAACAT
>JAHZHS010000016.1:4428-9178 GCA_019420135.1 Oscillospiraceae bacterium
TCACGTAGGCCTCGGCCGCGGCGTTGACCTCCTCGAAGCAGCGTGCGTTAGCGGCGGCCTTGCCCGAGACATAGCCGATGTGATAGGCCGTCTCGGTGCCGCCGGCGGCGCCCGCCTCGGCGGCGGTGGCCACAAAGGTGCCTTCCGGCAGGGTGCCGTTGCCGCCGTCGTCGCAGTTGCCCGCGATGAACAGGGGGATGTTGCTGTACTTCTGGTAGAGCCGGTTCTGCTCGTAGACGGTGTTCTTGTCGCCGCCCTGCCAGCGCAGTCCGCCCTGGTGGGACTGTTCCACCGCCTTGCGGATCATCTCCTCATCGGCGCCGGGAACGCCCTTGAGGATGACGAACAGCTGGCCGAACTTTTCCTCCAGCGTCATGCCTGCGATGGTATCCTCCACCCACTGGATCTGCTTGTCGTCCAGATAAAACGGTTTTGCCTTCAGATCGACCATGGTTCATTCCCCTTTCAGATTGTCCAGGAATTCGGCGTTCCTGTGCTCGCCGTAGATGGCATAGGTCTGTCCCCGGAAGTGGGAAAGCCCCGTAGCCCGCAGTTCCCGCCAGCTCTCGGCCTCATGCCGGACCAGAATGGGATAGAAATACACTCCGTTGCGCTCGGCAGCGGCCTTGTCCCCGGGGGCGTCCCCCACCATCAGCACATTGTGGGGGTCGTAGCCCTTGCCCAGCAGTCCTTCGATGCAGTGGGCCTTGCTGCCCGCGTCCTGGCAGAGCAGCACGTCCACATGTTCCAGCAGGCGGTAGCGCTGCCATTCCGCCTCCACCGCATCCCGGTTGGCGCTGGACACCACCGCCACATCGGCAAACTCCTGCATGGCGGCCAGACCCTCGGCCACCCCCTCAAAGGGTCGCTTTTCACTCTCGGGCAGGGCGTCGATGGCCCGGTTGGTCGCCTCGCTCCAGCGCAGCGCCTTACGGAACACCTCCTTGCCGGTGCGGTCGTACTCCTCCGCCACCGCCCGGTTGGACAGTTCCTTTGCATGTTCCGCCCAGGATACCAGGTCCTCGATGCCGTCGATGGGGGTGTATTTTTCGCTGATCTCGGCAAGGGCCATGGCCAGCCCCTTGAACCGGTTGATGCCCCGGGTCATGGTATAGAGATTGATGGCATTCCAGCGCTTGAGGATTTCTTCCTGCCACTGCCCCAGCTGCCATTCGTCCACCATGCAGGGGCCGAAGCAGCGGATGTGCTTGATGTCCATGGTATCCATGGCACAGCCGTCGGAATCGACGCAGACGAGAAATTTCTTTTGGGGGGCGAATTCTGAGACGGTATTGACCATTTGCCGGTCCTCCTTAGTTACGTTTTGCTCGGGCCAGGGCGAAGCAGTAGCCGAACAGCTCACCGATGCCCATGCCGGAGCGGATCTTTTCCCTTATGTCCTCCTCGCATCCGGGAGGCACGATGCCCTTCACCTTGCACCAGAGCATCTCCTCGGTAAAGCGGCTGTCGAAGTCCCGGGGGACCACGTCGGCGGTGCGCTGCAGCCATTTGAGCAGTTCCAGCTGGAGGGTGCGCTTTTCCTCCTCCAGGGCCGGGTCATCAATGCGATTGGTGGTCTCGGCGGGGTCACTCTGCAGGTCGTAGAGTTCATCCCTGCCCGCCGTGCGGCTGATGTACTTGTAGCGCCTGGAGCGGATCATGGTCGCCTTGGCGTGGGCCGCATCGTCCTTCTGAGCCCTCTTCTTGGGCCAGTAGACGTCCTGTTCCCGGCTGAGGGTTCCGTCCGGCTGGTGGTATTCGTCGCTCTGGAATTCTCCAGGTCCCCGGCCGCCCTCACAGAAGGCGTAGTTCCGGACGCTCCGGGTCCGGTCCGCCACCACCGGCAGCAGGCTTTTGCCGTACTGGTCGTGGTCGGGCGCCACACCCGCCAGCTCCATGGCCGTGGCGTAAAAGTCCACCAGCTCCGCCATGCTGTCGGTGACACCGGGGTCTACGGCCACCCCCTTGGGAGGCTTGACCAGCAAAGGCACCCGGGTCAGGCAGTCCTCAAAGCAGTTCTGGGCCTTTTCCACCAGGCCGTAGTCGCCGGTGAAATCTCCGTGGTCGGACAGCACAAAGATGGCCGAGTCATCGTAGATGCCCGCCGCCTTGAGGGCCACGCAGAGGCGGCCGAACTGGTCGTCGATCTTGCTGCACATGCCCAGATAGACGGCCCGCAGTTCCTTCCAGCCGTCCTCGGTCATGCCGCTCATGTCCGCATAGGTGCGGATGTGCTCCATCATGTCCGATTTGCCGGAGCACTCTTCGGGGCGGATGCGCGGGGGAAGCTTGGCCCGGTCGATGGCACTGAAATAGGGTTCCTCCACCTCGTAGGGAGTGTGAGGGTAAAACAGCCCCAGGAACATGCACAGGGGTTTGTCCCCCTCCTTCCACTGGCCGATGCGCCGGATGGCCGCATCCACGGCGGCATCGTCGGCGGTGTAGTTTTTGCCCTGCTCATCCAGGCCCAGCTGGCCCTCGAAGTGGGAGTAGAAATAGGGGTTGCCCCGCTCCCCCCGGATTTCCGGGTTCAGGGGGCCGGGGGCCCGCTTGCCGCCGCCGGAATAGTGGATCTCGTCGGCATGCTGCTCCGCCCAGCCGGGATACTGCCCGGCGTACAGGTCGTTGCGGTCGTTCATCCAGACGTGGTACCCCGCCCGCTTGAGCTCGCCGAACAGCGAGCTCTCCCCCGGGCGCAGCAGATAGGTCATGGTGCGGTGGCCCCGCACATGAGGGTACAGACCGGTGAAGAAACTGCACCGGCTGGGCACACAGACCGGGTTCTGGCAGAAAGCATTCTGAAAGGACACCGCATCGCCGGCGGCGAAGGCGTCCAGGTTGGGGGTCACTGCCGCGGGGTTGCCCAGGTGGCCCAGGGCGTCGGCGCGCATCTCGTCAGGGTTGAAGATAATGATATGAGGACGTTTTGCCATCATGGTTCACTCCTTATGGGAATTTTACGGCTGGCCGGCATCATGGCCGTCATCCTGCCGCAGGAAGCCCAGTCCCGGCCAGAAGGGGCAGGGGGTGTTGGGCTGGGGTGCGCCGGGGGTGCTGCGGCCTTGCCGGACACAGCGCTCCATCTCGGAAAGCAGCGCCTCCTCCACATGGGGGCAGGTGCCGTACAGGTTCCAGTGTTCGCCGCTGTCGGCGCCCAGGTGATACAGCTGATAGGTGGGTCTGCCGTCCTGGTCGGTGTGGTCGCCCCGCTCCCCGGCCCCGGCACAGAACTCCATCTTCCAGGGGCCCCGGCGCAGGGAGTAGAACCCCGCCCCCGAGTGATGCACCAGGGAATCCCGGACCTTGTCGCTCTCCCCCAGCCACAGGGGCAGCATGGAGAAGGAATCCTCCCCCGCGTCGTCGCCGTAGGAGGCTCCGGTGATCTGGGCAAAGGTGGCGAACAGATCCACCAGGCAGGCGGTGGCGTCGCTGCGGGTGCCGGGGGCGATGTGTCCCGGCCAGCGCACTGCAAAGGGAATGCGGTGGCCGCCCTCCCAGATATTGCCCTTCCAGCCGCGGTAGCCGGCGCTGGGGTTGTGGCCTTTGGCAATCAGTGTCGGGAAATCCGCCACGGCGCTGCAGCCGTTGTCCGAGGTGAAGATCAGGATGGTGTTGTCCCGGATGCCGGTCTCGGCCAGCAGGGCATCCAGCCTTCCCACAAAGCCGTCCACCTGGAGGACAAAGTCGGCGTAGGCATTGAGCCCGGACTTTCCCTGATACTCCCTGGTGGGGACAAGGGGGCCGTGGACCGCCGGGCAGGCGTAGTAGAGGAAGAAGGGATCTTCCTGCCCGGCGTACTGCCGCACCAGGTCCAGCACCTTGGCATCCATTTCCGGCACGATGGCTCGTGGGTCAAAGTTCTTTTCCGCCGGGCCATACTCCACGTCAAACTGCTGGCTGGGGTCATACCGGTGCAGATTCCTGACCCCGATCATCTCCTCGGGCCGGGTGAGGGCACGGTCGTTTTCCATATGGATAAACGGCGGCTGATCCAGGCTTGCCGGCATGCCGTAAAAGTAGTCGAAGCCGATGTCATTGGGGCCGTTTTTCACCGGAGCGGTATAGTCAATGCCGTTGAGCATCCCTTCCGGGCTGTTGTCCCCCTCAAAATAGCTGGCCGGCTGACGGTAGTCGCCTTTGGTCTGCCAGTCCATGCCCAGATGCCACTTGCCCACCGCGGCGGTGCGGTAGCCCTGCTTTTTCAGCAGGCTGGGGATGGTCTCCCGGCCCGGCTCGATGAGGTGAAACGCCTGTCCCGGCAGTACAGTGCTCTTGAGTCTGCTGCGCCAGTTATAACGCCCCGTCAGAAGGGCATACCGCGACGGCGTGCACAGCGCGCTGGAGGAATGACAGTCCGTCAGGACCAGTCCTTCGGCGGCCAGGCGATCGATGTTGCCGGTATGGATTTTGCCGTCGGGGTTCATGCAGGATACATCGCCGTATCCCAGATCGTCGGTCAGGATCACAATAATATTGGGGCGTTCATTCATAGGGATACCTCTTTTCTTTCTTCCGGACAAACCGGATTTTTTATAGTGCTTTCATCCCTATTGTACCGCAGAGATCCGAAGCGGTTCCACTATCTGCCGCAGCTGGGAGAAACTGTCCAGGTTCACATCTCCCGCCCCGGCTGCCGCCGCATCCCCCACGCAGGCGACCCGGAACCCGCCCGCATGACCGGCCTGGGCACCGCTGACGGCATCCTCCACCACCAGGGCTTCCTCCGGTGCCACGCCCAGCATGGCCGCCG
>JAHZHS010000016.1:9188-15516 GCA_019420135.1 Oscillospiraceae bacterium
TTGACAAACACCTCCGGGTCCGGCTTGGAATGCACGATGCAGTTGCCGTCGCACACAGCGTCGAAATAATCCGAAAGTCCCAGGCGGCTCAGAATGTACGGTGTATTTTTGCTGGAAGAACCGATGGCCAGCAGAAGCCCCTGGGCCCGCAGGGCATCCAGCGTCTGTCTGACCTCCGGATCCAGGTCTTTTTCCGACATGGCGGCCAGCATTTTCCGGTACAAGGCATTCTTTTCCTCCGCCATCATCTTCTTTTCCCTGTCGGAATACGTCCCCGCTCCGCCGGACAGCACGATTTCCAGGCTGGCCATGCGGGATACTCCCCGAAGGCGGTTGTCATCCGTATGGTCAAAAGGAATGCCCAGCCGGTCGGCCAGCATTTTCCAGGCCCGGTAGTGATATTCGTCCGTGGAGCAGATCACGCCGTCCAGGTCAAAAATAATTGCTTTCAACATACAAACGCTCCGTTTTCCTCAGTATGCCAGGTACTCTTTTCCGCAGAAGGGATCTATGGGGCTGATCCCCTTGAACTCGCTTTTCCCCAGCAATTTATCCACCACCGCGCGGATCATTGCGTCGTGGTTGGAGTATGCGTTGATATAGGTTCTGATCTGGGGCGCATCCAGAAGGGCATAGGGGTTGGCGTGGCTGACATAGACCACCGGACGCTCCGCGGTAAACCAGGGGCAGTTGTTGCCGTTGCCCCAGAAGGTGAACCATTGATACCGGTTGGTCACCTGATTGGAGGCGTTTTCCATATTGCCCACATACAGCACCAGATCGTACTGGCTGCGGAAGGTCTCCACCTTGAAATCGGCCGTCTCAAAGGTTTCCCGCTCATACACGGTCACCGCAAACCCGGCCTCTTCCAGCAGCTTCTTGTAGGTATCCCGCACACGGGGCGTGCTGGGATAGTCCCCCAGCACTTCCAGAAGGACTTTGGGCGTCCGCTGGCTGGACAGGGGAAGGGCCTTCTGCGTATCCTTCACCAGGGTCACGGCCTGATCGGCGCATTCCTCCGCCCAGGCAAGATGCTGCGGGCAGCCGATGACCTTCATGGTTTCCGGGGGCGCCATGCGCCGCCGGTGCAGTCCCAAGGCCGCCTTGGCCGCCAGAATCCGTGTGACCGCCTCGTCCAGACGGCGCCGGGAAAGGATGCCGTTTTCCAGGCCTGCCTTCATATAGGCAAAGTCCTCCCCCAGGTCCTTGTTGAAGAGGAACATGTCGCAGCCTGCCTCGATGGCATAGGGCACGCTCTGGCTGCGGGGCATCAGGACGTTGAAGCCCACCATGCAGGTGGAGTCGGTGGAGATCAGGCCGTTGAAGCCCAGGTGTTCCCGCAGCAGCCCCTGCAGGAGCGCCGGAGACAGGGTGGCCGGGATCAGGGCATTGGTTTTCTTTCCGTCCAGGCGGGTCTGCCAGGCGGGCTGGGCAATGTGACCCACCATGCAGGTCAGTGCCCCGTCCTCGATGAGGCCCCGGTATACCTTGCCGTAGGTTTCATCCCACTCCTCACAGCTCAGGTTGTTGACCGAGACCAGAATGTGCTGATCCACTTCGTCGCAGCCGTCGCCGGGGAAATGTTTCACCGCCACGGCCAGTCCTTCCTCGTCGGCGCCGCGCTTGTATGCCAGCGCAAACTGCTATACCTTCGGCGGATCACTGCCGTAAGAGCGGACATTGGTGATGGGATTATGGTAGTTCCGGTCAATATCCACCACGGGGGCAAAGCTCCAGTTGACCCCCACTGCCCTGCCCTCGGCACAGCTGACCTTGCCCAGGCGGCAGGCCTGTTCCGTGTCGCCGGTAGCGGCGACCTGCATCTGCTTGCCGAAGGCGGTGCCGTCCAGTGCAATGCCGTCGCCGCCGGCCTCCAGATTGGCGCCGATCAAAAGCGGGATCCGGCTGTGCTCCTGCAGATAGGTGTGGGTGGCGCGGGCTTCGGCCGAGGGTGCGCTGCGGTACATGATGCCGCCGATGTGATAGCGCAGCATGGCGTTTTCCAGGTAGGCCGGGTCCCCGGAATAGCCGATGGGGACAAACAGCTGCCCGATTTTTTCCTCTGTCGTCATGGAAGCTTTCGTCTGCTCCACCCAGGCGACGGCCTCGTCATCCAGATAAAATGGGTTTGCTCTCAGGTCGATCATAAAAGTTCTCCGTAAATTGGGACCGCCACAGCGTTTGGGCCGTGGCGGTCGATGGTTTTGGGTTTGGAATCAGACGGTCGCTGCAGCGGCCTTTTTCCGGGCAAGGTTCCGGCGTGCCTCATCCGCTTTTTTCTGCGAGGGCAGATATTCGTTGGCGCGGATGATGAGGAACAGGAGGAACAGGCCCATGTTGATGGCCTGGCTGGCGGTGCTGGTCAGGTTGAGCGCCGTCATGCCGTTCTCGATCATTTTCAGGGTCATGGTGGCGAACAGGATACCCACCGGCTGGTTGCACCAGCGGGACAGGAATCCGCCCAAAAACATGGGGAAGCAGCAGGACATGACCGGACCGTTGGAGCTCATACCCATGGAAGCCTTCATGGAGCCCTCGAAGGCGGCGTTGAACAGGCCGGAGAAGGAGGCCATGCCGCCTGCCAGGGTGTAGCACAGGGCCACATGGGCGAAGATGTTGATGCCGGAATTGTGAGCGATGCCCTGGGAGCCGCGGATGGCCCGCATCTCGTAGCCAAAGCGGGTGTACTGCATCAGGAACATGATGAACAGGCAGGCCACGATGATGACGACGGTGATGAATCCCAGCTGGGCCAGGGCATCGTATCCCTTGCCGAAGAGGTTCAGGCCCTCGCCGTTGGAGCTGATGAAGGCGACGCATTCATAGATCATGGTCATGCCGACGCCAAGGACCATGGGCGGGACGCGGCTGGTCACAAAGACGGTACCCACGATGCCGCCGGACAGCAGGCCGACCAGGAAAACCGTCACGACCATGCCCACCGGGCCGAAGCCCAGCTGAATGGCGATATTGGCGCCGATGATGGTGGCCATCATGCGCTGTGCGCCCAGCGAAAGGTCAAAGCGTCCGCTGGCCAGGTTGAAGGAAAGGGCCAGTGCCGTGCAGGTGGCAATGCCCACCGTGCGCACATAGTTGCGAATGTCCAGAATGGTGTTGAACAGATGCCGGTCGGCAAACAGCAGGCACAACACCTCCATCAGCAGCCAGGCCGCCACCGGGAATGCCAGCAGACGAACCAGATTCAGGACAAAGGTCTGCGTTTTTTTCTTTGTCATGGTATCAGCTCCTTCATGCGGAAGATCGGGATCTTACAGTCCGGAATTTTGGGCGACCTGATCCGCCGTCATGCCCTCGATATAGGCATTGAAGTTTTCGTAGTTCATTTCGGGATTCTTGCTGACCAGCAGCTGGTCGATGTTGTCGGTCTTCAGGGCGTAGGTTTCGGGGGTGATATCCAGCTGCTCGATGGTGGTGTACTCCTCGGCGCTGGCGCAGGGCCACTTGAGCATCTTGAACTGGCTGGCCTTGCCGTCCTGCAGGATTGCCTGGGCGTTGCCTTCCAGGGCGTTGTACATGACGCTGAACATTGCGCCCACCTGCATGCAGCAGGGAGTCAGCACCGCGCCGTCCAGCATGCCTTCCTCAAAGGCGGTCTTGGTGGAATCGCTGATGTCGGCAATGGAGACCATCTTGATGTCGGTGCCCAGGGCACTCTCGACCTCGCTGATGGGCTGCATCAGCTGGCTGTAGATGGCGTAGGTGGCCATGACGGTGTCATAGTCGCCGGTCTGCAGCAGGCTGGAGAAGCCGGTCACATAGGTATCGGTGCCTGCAAAGCCGGGGTAGATGGCAATCTTGATGTCGGTGCCGGTCTCGACGACGGTCTGCACATCGGAAGCAGCCAGCTCCTCGACGGTCTTGTCATAGGTCAGGCCATAGGTCTCCTGCAGGATGTTCAGGATGGCGATGGTGGTCTCGTTGTGCTGGATGTTGCCCTGGGCGCTGCCGCCGGAAACGATGATAACATTATGGTTCTGGCCGTCGGACAGGACGCTCTCCACCATGTCGCTGTAAGCGGCGACGGTCTCGTCCACGCTGGAGCCCAGGGAGCCCAGGTTGTAGGGCATATCCTTGATGGAATCGGGGATCTTGTTGGTCTGGGTCAGGACATACATGCCGGCATCGTTGGCAGTGGCGGTGGCCTGCTCCTGGGTGTCGGAGTTGAAGTTCAGGACGCCTTCGCAGCCGGCGGCGCGGGCCTGCTCGATGAAGGTGACGGCGGCGCCGCTGTCCTTGATGATCTCAGAGAACATGAACTCGGTATTGTAGGCGGGGCCGACGTAGTTTTCCAGATATTCTTTCATCTGCAGCTCGCTGCTGCCCATGGCGTTGAACATCACCGCAATCTTGTGGGCTTCGCCGGAAGAAGCTGCCTCCTCGGTCTGGGACTCGCTGCCGGTGGAGGCGGCACCGGAGGTGGAAGCGGTGTTGCCGCTGCACCCGGCCATCAGGCCGGCTGCCATAGCGCCCGCCAGAAGCAGGCTCACGGTTTTCTTGAGCAATTTCATGGTGATTTTCTCCTTTTCTCTGAATGGGTTTGGGGTCGGGAATTTGTTTCGGTTTATCCTTCGCGGGTGGGCAGCAGCTGGGGACGCTTGTTGCCCAGAAGAACCAGAAGCAGGAAGATGACGCCGCGCACGCCCTGGAGAACGGTGGAGCTGACGCCCACCATCAGCAGACCGCTGGACAGGGCGGTGACGGTGACGGCGCCGATGATGGCGGCGTAGGCGCGGGACTTGCTGCCGCCGAAGACCGGCATGCCGCCCAGCACGATGGCCAGCATGCAGTTCATGTTCAGGTCGCTGGCGGTGGAGCTGGTGACGCTGCTGGTGCGGATGATGGTGATGAGGGCGCCGCAGCCGACGCCCAGGCCCGCCACCAGGAAGGCGATGAGCAGGAAGGTGTTGTTGAAGATGCCGGTCTGCATGGCGCAGGTGGGGTTGCTGCCCACCATCTTGATGGAGCGGCCCACCGCCGTGCCGTGGAACAGCACGATGCAGAAGACCACGAACACGCCGAAGAGGATGTACATGACGCCGGCATTCTTGAGGGTGTTGGTCATCTCAAAGGGGAGCATCAGGGTGGTGCCGCCCAGCAGTTCGTCGTGGATGTTGGCAAGAAGGACCATCATGACGATGGTGACGAACATGACCTTGACATGCAGCGCGGTGCTGAGCAGTGCGCTGATGAGCATGAGCACCACACCGAAGGCCAGGGCGGTGAGGAACATGGCGGGCACCGACTCGGTGGCCAGGTAAACCTTGGACGCCACGGTGCAGGTCAGCGCCGTGCAGGAGCCCATGGCGATGTTGACGTTGCCTGTGCCGAAGATGAAGGCCGCACCGGTGGCCACGGTACCGACGATGAGAGCCTGGTCCAGGATCTGCTTGAGGTTGACCGGATCGGCAAAGCTGCCGCCCGTCATGACCGAGAACAGCACCGTGATGAATACCAGAAACGCTACCGGTTTGAGCTGATCGACAACGCGGTTTTCATTCAGTCGCAGCAGCCGTTCCTTGAGCGGCAATGCTTTTGTTGCAGTAGCTTCCATCAAAGCAGCCTCCTTAAATCATGTATTCGATGAGCTTGTGTTCGGAAAAGCCTTCGGGCCGGCGGATCTCCAGGCTGATCTCGCCGTCCTTCATGATGAGGATGCGGTCGCTCATACCCACAAGTTCGGGCAGTTCCTCGCTGATAAAGACGATCGCCTTGCCCTGCTTTTTCATGTCGTAAATCAGCTTGTACATGTTGGCCTTGACGCCGATGTCAATGCCGCGGGTGGGGCAGTCCAGGACCAGGATATCGGAGTCCGCCGCCAGCCATTTTCCGAAAACCACCTTCTGCTTGTTTCCGCCGGACAGGGTGGAAACATTGTGGTAGATGGATGCGCACTTGATTTCCAGCGTATCCACCTGTTTCTGGACATAGGCGTCCTCCTTTTTGGAGGAGATCAGCGGTCCGAAGCCCCGGTTGACCCGGTAGCCGGTGGATGCGATGTTGTCCCGGATGGGGCTTTGCAGGCACAGCGATTCGCTGTCGCGGTCCTTGGACGTGTAGCCCATTCCCATGCGGATGGCCTGCTTGGTGTTCTTGATGGGTTTGCCCTTGACGATCACCTGCCCGCCCAGCAGCGGTTCCGCCCCGAACAGCGCCCGGCCCACCGTGTGCATGCCGCAGTGGGAAAGTCCCCCGATGCCCAGGATCTCACCCTTGTGCAGCTCCAGGGTGAAGTTCATCAGCTCGTGGCGGGTGGTGATGGAATCCGCTTTCAGCACCACCTCATCGCTGTACCCGTCCAGATCATTGT
>JAHZHS010000016.1:15526-21631 GCA_019420135.1 Oscillospiraceae bacterium
GGTAATAGTCACCGCTGACCTCGCGCCCGACCATCATTTTTTTGATCTTTCCGGCTTCAACCTCGTCTTTTTCCAGATCGCCGATGATCTTGCCGTCGCGAAGCACGGTCAGGGTGTCGCACTGATCCATCAGCTCTTCCAGGTCATGACTGATGAACAGAACCGATTTCCCTTCTTTGGTCAGCCCGTGCATCAGCCCGTACAAAAGCTGGCGTCCGTCCTGGGAAAGGGCGGTGGTCGTCTCATCCACAATAAAAATGGATGGATCCCAGTAGAAGGTCTTGGCAACCTCAATGAGTTTGCGGTCCTGCATGTTGTAGCGTCCGGTGGGCATGTCCGTCCGGACGGAGGTGATGTGCAGCCGGTCCAGCAGCTGCTGTGCCGACTCGATCATCGCACCCTTGTTGATCAGGAAGCCTTTGGCGAATTTTCTCTCATGGCCCAGGAAGATATTTTCCGCCACAAGGATGTTGGGGATGGTGCCCGCCTCCTGCACGATCATGCCGATGCCCTTGGACTGGGCATCCAGCGTACTCTTGGGGTTCCACGGCTGCCCCTTGTAGGTCATGGTGCCGCTGTCCGCATTCTGCATGCCCGCAATGATGGAGGATACCGTCGACTTGCCGCTCCCGTTCTCGCCGATGAGCCCGCGGATCTCACCGGGCCTCACCTTAAAACTGACCTGATCCAGTGCTACGGTGACTCCGAAGCGTTTGCTCATGTCTTTGACTTCCAGCAGATATGTATTCTCCGGCACAGCAATTCTCCTTCTTTCCTGATTTTGTTTGGCAACTTTATTGTAATTGCAACAAGCAGTTTCGTGTTCCAGCTTCCCGAGGAAAGATTTATAAAAAATGGATGTCTTGCACCGTTTTTTCAAAAATCGGTATCTCCAAGTTGCAAAAAACCGACCATTTCCCATGGGAAATGGTCGGTTTTCACATGCCGCTTCCGTGTGCGGCAATCCACTCATTCAGTTGTCGCTGCATTTCCGTCAGAACGGTATCGCCCCCCGCGGCCAGAATTTTTTGTTCCAGCTCCGGAATCAGAACTTCCGGATCCCCTTCCCCATTTGTCAGCATGCGGTAATACTGGTTCATCAGCTGGTAACAGGCATTTGCCTGCTGTTCACAACTGCTGCTGTCAAAGGCAAATCCCATCATGGGCGAGAGTTCCGCCTGCTTCCACTCGTCCTCCCACTGCCGGAGATACTCTTCCTCAAACAGTTTCCGGTTGTTCGGCCAGCACCACAGGTTCACCACATGGTGCGGTGTTTCCTGTGCCAGGGCGTGGTATTCCCCATCCACCACCTCATAGTCGATCCCCTCCTCCCCATAGGTGCACAGGCGGAGCAAATCCACATCGGTATACAGAAGTTCCAACAGCTGCACACAAAGGGCGGGATTCTCGGCGCGGCTGCTGATCCCGAAGGCCAGGTTGCTGTAACCGGAATCAATATAAGGCTCGCTCAGAATGGCATAGCCCAGTTCGTCGGTGACATTGATCTGCTGATTGAGCACCGTGGAGGCATTATAGCTCATGAAACCGCCAAAAGCCTTCCCCACCCCCATCAGGGCGACCCGCGCTTCCTGATTGAAGCTGGGGTATTGCATGATCAGCCCCTGCTGATTCCACCGGTACATGGTGCGGCACCAGTCCCAGAATTGCGATGTCTGCGTGATGAGGGAAAGCTGCCCGGTCATGGGATCGGTATAGGGCAGGACCCCGATGGAACTGGTCCGGCTGTCATAAATGGGGGTATCCCACATGCCCAGGTTGGTGGGGGCAATCTCACTGTAATTGGGAACCACCGGCACAAGATCCGGATATTTTTCCTGAACCAGCAGCAGCACATCCTGCAGCTGGTCCATCGTTTTGATCTGCGCAGGATCAATGCCCAGCTCCCGGCAAATATCCATCCGCATGCAGAAGGCCAGACTGGTGGGCTGACTGTTATTGAAGGGAACGCCATACCGGTGGCCGTCCAGCGTAACGCTGTACCATTCATAGCGGTTGATTTCGTCGCAGAGGACACTGTCCTGCAGCAGCGAATCCAGGCACAGGATTTCTCCGCTCTCCACCATTTCCACCAGGTCGGAATTGCTTTCCACCACGAAAATATCCGTCAGGCCGTCGCCCAGACGCTGGCAATTCAGCTCCGCACTGTAATCCGTCCGTTCCACAAACTGGAATTCCACCCGGCACCCCAGTTTTTCCTGGGTAATACGGCTGGCAGCCTCCGAAATCCGCTGTGCCGCAGCGTCGGCGGTCCCGCCGAAAATCTGGATGTTGATACAGGGAAGATCGCTCTCCTGATTTTCCGGCTGTGTGGAATGCGTGCATCCCGCAGCCGTCAGCAGCACGGACAGGGACAATACGCCGCAGAGCAGCCGCCTCATTGTCCCACCTCTTTTCGTTCCTGCATGGGAGTGCATCCATACACTTTTTTGTACGCGGAGGAAAACCGGCTGATGGGTGCAAACCCCACGCGTCCGGCAATGATTCCCACCGGCAGGCGGGTGGTCCGGAGCAATTTTCTGGCCATTTCCATTTTGCGCAGAATCACGTATTCCTTCAGGGATTTGCCCGTGATCTGCTTGAAAACCCGGTTCAGATAATCCGGATTCAGATAAACGTGGCTGGCCAGATCCGCCCGGTGGATTTCCTCCTCCATGTGTTCGTCGATATACCGGTCCACCTTTTGCTGCAGTTCCCGCTCCGGCGTCTCCGCCGTTCTGCCGATATATTCCACGGCCAGATGAATGAGCTTTTTCATATTTTCCACGGAATGCGCGGCATTGCGGTACACTTCACAGTGATCCGGCTGTTCAAAGATCTTGTTCCAGCAATAGCGGTCTCCGTCGGAAGCCAGATACAATACCTGCAAAAAATCCTGATAGAATTCCCGCAGGGTATGGGCGCTCATCTGCCCGCGGGCAATCAGGTCATCCAGCAGGGCGCAGGCTTCCTTTTCCACCAGCTCGGGATAGTCTCCCTGAAGCCGCTCGGCCCAATCATGGGTCTGCGGCAGGAAAAAGTGAACTTTTTCCTCGGCGTGGTCCTTCCCTGCCAGGAAAATCCCCGCCTGATACAGAATATTGTCCTCACACATCTGCCTGAGGACATTCCACACCGGTGCGGGGCCATCCCTGCCGTTGACCTCCCCCAGATATACCGCCACTTCACACTGGAAATACTGGCGGCAGATCCACTGGAAAAAGGTCATCTGCCGGCGCACGCTCTCCACCGGCAGCGAATCCTCCCCTCCCCACAGCAGCAGGGCATACTGCCCCCGCTGCTGGGGGGCTGTGATCAGGGTTTTCTGTCCGAAGGGCCGGAAAATCTCGTCAAAAACATTCTGCAGCGCATACTCCAGCAGCGCCGGTTCCCAGTTTGTGATCCCGCTCCAGCGCAGAATCTGAACCATGCACAGAAAGGTCCTGTCCTCGGGTCGGGGCAGAAGCCCCTGGGCGGAAAATTCCCGGATTTCCCTGGGATTCTGCATGCCGCCCAGCCAGGTCCACAGCGCTGCCTCCACCAACGTGTGCTGGCGCCGGACATACTCATGTCCATATTCCGTCAGGCGGCGGTCCGCCTGCTTCTGCCGGACTGCCTGAATGGCGCGCTGCACCGCCTCCGCAATCTTGGCATAAGGGGCCGGCTGCAAGATATATTCAAAGACCTTCAGCCGCACCGATTCCTGCGCATAGGAAAACTCCGCATGGGCAGTCAGCAAAATCACGCAGACATCCAGTTTCTGTTCCCGGATCCATGCCACCAGGGAAAGCCCGTCCTCGTTGGGCATTTCGATATCGCACAGCATAATGTCGATCTGTTGTTCCCGCAGGATCTGCTGCGCCTGTGCCGCACTGTATACGCCAAATGTTTCCCTGATTCCCAGGCTACGCCAGTCAATTCCCTCCAGCAGACCGTCCACAACAGTAAATTGATCGTCCACGATCAACAGTTTCATGGATGTTCCTCCTCTGTCTGCATGTGGGAACCAATGGGGACAAACATCTCCACCACAGCGCCCTGTGCGTTGTAAAACAGGATGTGCGTCTCGCCGCTGTAAATAAGCTGAAAGCGCCGGATCACATTTTTGAGCCCCACATGACCGCCGGTGTCCTCATTCCAGTCCATCGTGTTGAGCCGTTCCAGCAGCTCCTCCGAAAAGCCCGGGCCATAGTGCCGCACCATCAAATGCAGGCAGGGAGACTCCTCCACCGTCATGCGCTTGGCGGTAATCTCGATGCGCAGGCATGGCTGCGGCGTTCCCCCGTATTTGAGGCTGTTTTCCACAAAGGTCAGCAGGCTCACCGTAGGCACACAAACCTGCTGTACGCTTTCATCAATGGTGCATTCCAGCTCCGGCGGGCAGGCGGAGGTAGCGCCGATCAGATTGACATAATTCCGGCATTGCAGCACTTCCTCCTGCAAAAACACCGTATGGTTGGTTTGCTGAAACGTATGCCGCAGATATGCCGAGGTCAGCAGGATATACTCCTGCAATTTGCTTGCGTCCTTTTTGACGGACAAGGCATACATATTTTTCATGCAGTTGAGATAAAAGTGGGGACGGATCTGCAGCCGGTAGTATTCCAGCTGCGTCTGCCGGCTCAGGAGTTCCTTTTCATAGCTTTCGATCTTGAGTTTGCGGATGGATTCCATCATATGATTGAAGGTATCATTGATTTCGCTCAGCTCGCTGCCTGCCCGGGGATCCACGACGCGGGACTGCAGATTTCCCTGACGAATATCATCCATCGTCTGTTTGAGGACCTGCAGCGGCTCCAGGACACGGCGTTTCCAGATCTGATAGTAGAGCACTACCACCGCCACTGCCGTAATTGCCAGGAGAGCCAGCAGCAAAGTAAGCATTGCGCCGCGGCGCAGCGCCAGATTGCTGTCCGACAGGGCAATCAGATTTACCCCATGAAAGGACCGGCAGATTGCCAGCACTTCCCCGTTCGCCACCCTGCGGCTCTGACCGTCGGAAAGGCCTTCCAGCTCCGCAGCCAGGTTTTCCTCCGCCCCGTACAGGCTGCCATTCCATGCAATGACAATTCTGCTACCTTCATCGGCCTCCCCGCACAAGGTGGCCAGGTCCAGTCCATACAGACCATAGGTGTCTTTGAGCTTGACGATCCGGTACATCGTCAGTACATCGCCGCTGGCCAGCACCTGCCAATCCGAGGATACGGTTCCTTCCCGGCACATCCGTGTAAGATCCGCCTGCAGATTCTGACGCATCTGCAGGCGCTGTTCGGTTGCCATATTGGTACTGCTGTCACGCTCAATATAAATATCCGAATTCACATGATAGAGCGCCAGAATAGACGTGTTTCGATCCTGGGCCAGATAGGCGCCGAACCCCTGGTAAATCTCCCAGCGGCTGCTGTAAAAGTCCAACTGTCCCCCTCTTGAACTCAGCTGCTGCACTGCATCCGACTGGATCAGCAGGCTACTCATATAGCTTTCGGGGCGCAGTAAATCCTCCTCCAGGCGCTCCAGTTCCAGATCAAAGCTTTCCTCTGTACGCTGGCGCGCACCGAGATAAGCCACACCCACCTGATATACTCCGGCACACCCCAGAAGGACCGTGAGCGGAATCAGCAGAGAAAACAGTATCCGACTCATTGTCCGGATCGACATGCTCCTGTCCGTCAAACCATCCTCCGCCTTTCCTTGTGGTACAAAAATTTTAGCAAAGGCTTCCGAAGCTTGTCAAACGCTCGCCCGGCGTTTACCGGGTCCTTTGGGACAACATGTCTGCTTTTTATAAACACAAGTCGGCTTTCGTCAAAACAAATCCTGCTGTTTTCCGCGCCGTCCCTGTGCGGCCTTTCTCCACGGCTCCAAAAAATACGGACCGGCAAACCCGGTTCCGCCGTGCCGGTCATGCCGAGCTCCTTTCCCACGCCTTCCTCCGGCCCTTCTGTTTCCTTCTGTTGTCTGCCTTTGTATGACAAGTCATAGCTGTTGCCGGGCGATCGCACCGCCTGCCCAAAATCCGGCAGATTCGACCGCAATTCCGGCAGATTCCGCACCTTTCATTGTAGCCCTCCGCGGGAATCTGTATACTGTACTAATAAATATAAGGTA